>CAYHRX010000518.1:0-2859 GCA_964359075.1 uncultured Chitinophagales bacterium | reverse complement strand
CACACACTCGTCCGTTCACCAAAGACAACCTGACTTTTCAACCGGATTTCTAGGGCAGAGAGTAACGACGCTTGTTGAGGGGTACAAAGGGGCGGGTTGGCATGTTGCTGAATTCACAGGTGAGAGCCTTTCGAATAGAATGTATCTCTATTCTATTCAATCAAGGCGGGAAGTTTCAGCGACGTGCGTAGGATGATATTGCTCAAATAACATCCGCCATCATTCAAGATATCAAGGGCCCACTAACGTGCAGACAGTGGGCCTTCGTGTTTTGCCGTGCTGATGTTTCTGAGTTTCCAACTCTTGCTTCTTGTCACGGCACCTTCAAGGAGTTCTTGAGAACGGTCACCTGAGGCGCTTATTCTCTCTCGTTGTTATACGAAGCAAAGCAACAAGCCGTCCATTGAGAACCATTTTGGCTTGACATTCCATCATACATAGTGGTATATTGGAAGAGGGAACAATAAGGTTCTCAATCTCCCCTATGCGGCCCGAGAACACACAAGGCCCTTCAAGCGAGTTGCAAATCGGTTGTTCGTTGGATTTCAACTCACCCGTATCACCGCACGGAGGTGAGCAGGATGTTTGGGTGACATAGTCATTCGCAGCTTCAAGGCTACCATCCGATGATTCGCATCAAGTAATTTCGGTGAGCCCGGCCACTGCGTGTGAGACTACCCAAGCATATCATAGAGGCAGTTGAGCCCTCGTTTGTTCCCGGATGCACCCTATGGTTCGCGCGCGTTCTATTACAAATTGCACTTGTCAGTTGTTTTTCACATGAGCTCGCGCCTAGTTGTTTCGTTGCATACTGTCACTCGTTGCAGAAGACGTTGGACTGTCGGCGATCTCCGGCAGACTCTTGAGTTTCGGCGACGTAGGGGGACTCTCCCGGTAACATCATAATATCATAAGTCCCAGTTCTTCGATCTCTTTGAGATTCCCATCTCAGAGGTGCAGCCCGAAGGGATACTTATCTCTTCAGGCATACCCTATTGATTCACCGACATGACCTTTCTTCAAGGAACATACTGCATCAATGAACGCGCTCCCATGAAGCGCAACTTGACAGCTCTGTTGCAGCATAGCTGTACCGCTATCGAATACTCAGTTGTTACTTGAATTCTGGCCCTCGTGGGTCCTGAATGGGACTGAAAGGGCGGAGCCGTGGCTGGATGTGTATAGATTCCACTATATCATACAACAATGAAACAACCTTCCTCTGTCCCGACACCATCACACGGTAGCATGGCATCACACATCCTCACAAAGATTGAGAACAAGGAGTCAACTATTGGCGTGATCGGATTGGGATATGTTGGCCTGCCTTTGCTGCTCTGCTTTGTGGAGAAACGGTTCCGAGTCATCGGCTTTGACATCGACGCCGGAAAAACCGAGGCACTATGCCAGGGGCGTTCCTATATCAAGCACATCCCCGGTGTCCGCGTGAGCAACGCTGTGTCCTCTGGCTTGTTACATGCGACCACGGATTTTTCCAGGGTCGGCGATTGTGATGCATTGCTGATTGCTGTTCCCACCCCTCTCAACAAGAATCGTGAACCCGACCTTACGTACATCGTGTCAACGTGCGAAACCCTCACGCCGCACCTTCGGGCTGGCCAGGTTATCATTCTCGAGTCGACGACATATCCCGGAACTACTGACGAGGTCATGGTCCCCATCCTTGAGCGAAGTGGGCTAAAGGCAGACAGGGATTTCTATGTCGCGTTCTCTCCAGAACGCGAAGACCCCAGCCGCACGGACTACACGACAGAGACAATCCCCAAGGTTGTTGGAGCGACTTCCAAGGATGGGTTGGCCGTTGCCGAGAAACTGTACCAGCAGATTGTTGTCCGGACTGTGCCGGTATCATCGACTCGAGCGGCTGAAGCAACAAAACTTCTGGAGAATACATTCCGTGCTGTAAACATCGCTCTTGTGAACGAGTTGAAAGCCACATTCATGAAGATGGGGATCGATATCTGGGAGGTAATTGAGGCCGCGAAGACGAAGCCGTTTGGGTTCATGCCTTTCTACCCGGGGCCGGGACTTGGCGGACACTGCATTCCGATCGACCCATTTTACCTCACGTGGAAGGCAAGGGAGTACGGTGCCCACACAAAGTTCATAGAGCTCGCCGGAGAGATCAATACAGCGATGCCGGATTTTGTGGTACATCGCGTTATGGAGGTACTGAACTTTTTCGGTAAGCCGCTTAAGGGAGCTAAAGTCCTCGTCCTCGGTCTCGCGTACAAGGCGAATGTCGATGATGATCGTGAGTCACCTTCGTATCACCTGATGGAAAAACTGGAAGAGCGGGGGGCGGTTGTGAACTACAATGATCCGTTCATCCCCGAGATCCGGTCGACGCGCGAGTTCCCCCAATATGCTGGCAGAAAATCTGTCCAGATCTCAAGTGACTTTGATATCATCCTTGTGGCGACTGCGCACGATGTGTACAAAGCAATTGACCTGACGAGGTACGGTGTTCCTCTGGTTGATACACGGAACATCGTTCGACGCACCGACGGCCTTGTTTACCAAGCCTGAGTGATACTGCACAGATGCTACCCGCAATGACCATTGAGAGCATACCCAAATGAGTGCACAACAGAGTCGCGCTGACATTTTAGTAATCCGCATTGAGCCGTCTCGTGGTTGGGTCTCGCTGAAGCTGCGTGAGCTTTGGGACTACCATGAGTTGCTGTATTTCCTTGTATGGCGTGACATCAAGGTGGGGCACAACGCGTCATCGGTGAGATTCTCATTCTTGCTTTCACGGTTTTCTCAAACAGGTCAGGGAGGACTTGCTCGCTCATGGGGGTTACTAGTCTCATAGCAACATGCTTGACTGCTGTG
>CAYHRX010000517.1:0-2877 GCA_964359075.1 uncultured Chitinophagales bacterium | reverse complement strand
GATAGAACAGATCTTCCCTGAACGTTCCAGCCTTGACTGCCTGCTCGAGGTTCTTGTTCGTCGCACAAATCACTCTGAAGTCGGAGCGAATAACCTCGCTGCCTCCTACTCGAGTGAACTGCTTCGTTTCAATCACTCGCAGCAAGTCCATCTGAGTTTTCGTGTCGACGTTGCCGATCTCGTCGAGGAATAACGTGCCACCATCTGCGAGCTCCACCTTTCCTTTCCGGCGGTACTGCGCCCCGGTGAATGCCCCTTTCTCATGGCCGAACAACTCGCTCTCCAGCAACGTCTCTGTCATCGCACCGCAGTTCACCGTAACCAACGGGAAGTACTTTCTTGGACTGCGGCTGTGGATCGCCCGCGCAATCAGCTCCTTTCCCGTCCCGCTTTCCCCTCGTATCATCACGGTCGTGTCCGTTGGCGCCACGGTCTCGACAAGTTCCAGTACTGTCTGAACCTCTGGCGAGTCTCCGATGATCTCGTCGCCGCTGGTCAATTCCGTGACGGCGTCTCTCAGTCGCTGGTTCTCCCGGACCAATTCCTGTTCCTGCAGGATTTTCTCAATCAGATGGTCGAGGTAGTCTGGGTCGATGGGTTTGGTGATGTAGTCATAAGCACCGTCCTTGAGTGATTTCACGGCCGTATCCACGGAGGCATACGCTGTGATGATGACGACGGCGATGTTCTTGTTGATTTGTTTCACTCGCTGAAGCAGCTCAACGCCGTCCATGCCCGGCATCCTGATATCCACCAGCATGATGTTCCAACCGTTACTCTGCAGCTTCTTCAGGGCGCAGGCGGAATTCTCTGCCACATCAACCCGGTATCCTTCTTCCGCAAACCACTTGGACAATGACTCGCGCACAATCAACTCATCATCAACCACTAATATTCCTATGTTATTCTTGTTCATTGGTGAACTCCTTCTATGTTTTGATCGGCGCGTTGTGTGTTGCGGGCCGATGTGCTGTTTGCCTGACGGGAAGCGTAAGTGTGAATGTTGTGCCCTTGCCCTCAACGGAGTCCACACCGATCGTTCCGTGATGGCGCTGCACAATGCCGTATACCACTGCGAGGCCAAGGCCAACGCCAACGCCCTTGCCTTCGGACTTCGTGCTAAAGAACGGTTCAAAGACATGCGACTTCACCTCACCAGTCATCCCACACCCTGTATCCTTGACACGTATTGTGACTTCGGTTGCCTGCTGCGGACTCTCCACTTCAACGGACAATCTGTTCCCCTCGTGCCTGCCTGACGGATCCACCATGGCTTCGATTGCGTTGGAGATGAGAGCAATCAGTGCCTGCTGGATCTGATTGGGATCGCATTCCAGGACGAGATCCTGAGGACATGAAATGTGCAGGTCGATGGAATTCATTTGTGCATGATGGTTCATCAGCATCGCACAGCGATCCACAATCGTCTTCACTTGCACAACTTCAAACAACCCGCCGCCGTGGCGGGCAAACACGAGGAGGTTCTTCACGATGTTGCCGCAGCGAAGTGCCTCTTCCCCGACCAGCTTCAGCTCCTCGTGCATCTGTTCCAGTTCCTTTACCGAGAGCGACCGTCTCTTGATGCGTTTCATCATCAGTCGGGCAAATGTCAGAATTCCTTCAAGCGGATTATTGAGTTCATGCGCCACCGTTGCCGCAAGGTTGCCGAGCGATGCCATCTTCTCGACTGTGACGATGTGTCTGTGCACCCGTTCGAGGTCGGCCGTTTTCTCTTCCACCTTTTGTTCGAGCGTTCGTGACCAGGCGGTGATCTCTTCCCGGGCCTTCGCCAGATCAACGGTCATGCGATTGAATGTTTCCGCGAGGTCGCCCAGCTCGTCATTCGATGTCTCGAGCTTCTGACCGAGCCGGCCAGATGAAACCATTTTCATGCCACCCATCAGTCGCTTCACAGGTCTGTTGATGACGATCCAGATAAACCCACCGGAGACGATGGAGATGAGCAAGACTGCGGCAATCGACAGCAGCAACAGTTTGTCTCTGCTTGCCACCAGTTGCTTGTCGACCTGCGTGAGCGACATCTTCACGTCAAGGACGCCGAGGATGGTCTTGGATTGCGGATGCGCATGGCACGCAACATCCGAACATTGCGCTTCGTTACGGATGGGAGTTATAAGACCGAGCACCCGCTTCCCATCCGGCTTGGCGAAGATTCGCGTGAGTTGCGCACTGGAAGGGGAGATATTCCCGAGGCGGGCAGACGGGTGACAAATGATACAGGCTTCGGCGTTCAAATCGACCTTGGAGTGGATCTCGTCAGGTATCGTCCCAAAGACCACAACACCCTGTTTGTTGTAGATACGGATTCCCTCAAATCCTGGCTCGCCGCCAACCGAGGCGATGATATTGTGGACGTCCTCCTTCCGGTTGAGCAGCATGCTGTGGCGAGTGGAACGTGCAATGATATCGCTTGCCCGGACGGCATCCATCACCACGTTTTCCATGATGTGTGATTGCTGGATGTGGACAGCAGCATAGGTCAGGGCGAAGAGAATGATCGTCTGGACGGAGACGATCAATAGGAACAGCCTGAATGCTATTGTCCGCATGAGTCGCATGGGATCCCTTTGGGAGTTGCCGGACTCCACCGTGTTGAAATATTTCACAATTCATGCCAGACAGGCACCAAGCAATACGCCCCATTCAAGCGGAATGGGGCGGGTTTCGATTTCAGAGACAATTGTCCTTTTTCAATCCTGGCAAATCATCTCTCACTTTGTTGCAGGAATGAAAAACAACTCCTTTGACCGAAGGGTGACAGACCCTCTGAGGAAAGCGCAACGAACCTCGCTCTCCTTCTTGGAACCTTTATTCCTCTTTTCTGAGACCTAGCAGGCCGTTGAAAAAGGGGGTTTG
>CAYHRX010000516.1:0-2884 GCA_964359075.1 uncultured Chitinophagales bacterium | reverse complement strand
ATAGTAGGTCCAACAAAAGGCGTAAGTGCGGCTAGCGTTTCTGCAAGAACAACTGTTGTTGAATGATTGAGGAGTGACGTGGCCGCGACTTCATACTCAACCTGTGCTTGCTCGGGGGAAGTTGAGGAGATGGGAAGTTCGACAAACACGGCGGCCTTCTTGCCGAACAACAGATGTGGTCCATATCCAACCGGGGTCAACGTGGTCTGCATGGTCTGACCGGATTTCCACTCAACGAACAACGGGGTCGATGTTTCGGAAGACCCCGGTGGAAATCGCTTCAGCCGGATTACAGTCTTATCATCGATGAACCTGCGCTCCGACTCAAGATCATCCGCCTCGAAGACAATTTTGTACGGGCCTGGCGGAACCTCAAATGAGGCAATTCCCTGGTACCACTTCTTGCCTGGAGGCCCCCGGTCGGAGTTATCGGCCCCGATGTCGATCTTTTGAATGGAGCGAGCATTTGAGACTTCGAGGGAATCAAATAACTCGATCAGAATTTCCCCACGACTGGCGAAGTTCCATGGTGACGAGCTATCCTTGTTCTTCACAGCCACGAAGAAGTTTTGGTCAATCCTGTAGTGAATGTGGAGCCGTGACTTGGTTGAATCCTCCGCCACAAGGTTGACAGCCTCAAAGAAAAGAAATGGTGGCGGATCACCCTCGTCATTCCGGAGGCCATTGCGCGGTTGCCCAACTGCCGCAAGCACAGCAAGTGTCGACATAGCGATCATTAATATTTTCTGTCTCATACTGTTAGCCCTTCTTCCAACGTCGCATGAAGTCGGTCAATAGTCGCACGCCGACTCCGGAGCCGCCTTTTGGGATGTAGTCCTGTGACTCCTCCATGATGGCTGTTCCGGCAATATCCAGATGGACCCATTTGTAGTCACCGATGAACTTCTTCAGGAACATCGCTGCCGTGATGGATCCGGCCCATCGTCCGCCGACATTCTTCACATCGGCCACGTCGCTCTTTATCAGCTTCTCGTACTCGTCAAACATCGGCAGCTGCCACACACGCTCGTAGGTTCTTTCGCCCGACTCTTTCAGGCGATCCATCATCGTCTGGTCGTTGCCCATCATGCCTGTGGCAACATGTCCGAGCGCCACAACGCAGGCGCCTGTGAGTGTTGCCAGATCAACAACGACATCGGGCTTGTACTTCGCTGCATAAGCGAGCGCATCGGCGAGGATAAGTCTGCCTTCGGCGTCGGTGTTGTCCACTTCGGATGTCTTTCCGTTGTAGTGTCGGAGAATATCCCCTGGCTTGACGGATGATCCGCTGAGCAGATTCTCGGTGGCGGGAACAAGTCCGACAACATGGAGTGGCAGCTTGAGTCGTGCGATCACTTGCATTGCTCCAATAACAGCAGCCGCGCCGGACATGTCCATCTTCATTTCGGCCATGTTCGCCGCGGGCTTGATGGAGATGCCGCCGGAGTCAAATGTAACGCCCTTACCAACGAGCACGACAGTTGGTATCCGCTTCCTGCCTCCGTTGCGTTCCATGATGATGAAGCGGGGGGGCTTGTCGCTGCCTTGCGAGACGGCCAGTAGCCCACCCATGCCAAGTCGCTTGATCTTCTTCTCATCGAAAACAGTCACTCTGAATCCGTTCTTGCGTCCCGATTGTCTCGCCTTCTGCGCAAGCGATTCGGGATAGATCTCGTTGCCCGGCGCGTTTTCAAGGTCTCGTGCGAAATATGTTGCTTCACAGAGTATCTGAGCAAGCTTCACTCCCGCACCCATCCAGTGAGCCCGACGCTCACTGAAGCTCACAAGAGTGACGTGTCTGAGTGTGGAGGTGTTGTTCTTCTCCTTGGAGATGTACCGGTCGAACTTGTACACACTCAGCGCTGCACCTTCCCCGATTGCAAGGCCGATATTCTCCCACGTGTCGCGGTCAGATTCAGCGTGCATTGTGTCCGGCAACCCCACTTCAGGTTCGTAAATCGCAAGTGATGCCGCCTTCTGACTGTTTGCGAGCTTTGCGGCCGTTGCTGCACATCGGCGCAGCCGTTCCAAAGTCAGCGCCTCGGACTTCCCGGCCCCTACAAGGAGAAGCCGCTTTGCCAATCTATTCTCCGGATAGAGGAGAAGAGTCTCCTGCTCTTTGCCCTTGAACGGTGCACTATCGATTGCCCTGGAGATACCCTTGAAAGAGTCCTTCAGATCCCCGATTTGTCGTTTGAAGTTCTTCTCGTCTTCAAACACAAAGTAGGCAACGATATCGGCCTTGGTCTTGTTGAGAGTGCTGCGATGAGCGCTGAGCTTAACCATGCTGATCAACATACTTTCCTGCCGCTTTGAGGATCTTCTCCCGTATTTCCCAAAGGCTGACGTCGTACAGGCGTGCGCCGGCGGCGTTCTTGTGTCCGTTGCCGCCAAACTCCTTTGCCAGCTCATTGATAGGGATGTCGCCCTTCGAGCGGAAGCTGATCTTCACACCGTTTTTCAGTTCGAGGAACAGGATACCACCAATTACACCCTTCACGCTCATGGGATACGTTGTGAAGTTGTCTGTGTCGACTTCTTTCGTGCTCGTTCGCTTCAATACCTCCTGGGTGATGCTGATGTGTGCGATCTTGCCACCGTACTCCGTGCGCAGACTTGCAAGTGCTTCGCCAAGGAGTTGTATCCGGCCTGGCGTCCACTGCTCGTAGACCTCGTGATACACGCCAACAGGATCTGCGCCGCACTCGATGAGATGGGCACAGATCCGAAAGATTTCCGGATCAACCCGTGGATAACGGAATGAACCCGTGTCCGTCATGATCGCACAGTAGAGCGCGGAGGCTACGGAAGGGGAAAGCCTGTCCCCATTTATGCGAAGGAGCAGTTTGTAGAGAATCTCACCGGTTGATGTTGAATTGTCATC
>CAYHRX010000515.1:0-2888 GCA_964359075.1 uncultured Chitinophagales bacterium | reverse complement strand
TTGCCCGCACCACCTTGCCGAGAAACCTCTCGTAGATACTGCCGAGGATGGAGATCGGAAACTTATCGAAGTCGTACGGTGAGCTTGGATCGGACAACTCATCGCAGATGTCGGCAAACTGGTCGTCGTCTGGAGGCGTGAAGTCATCCGCATCAATGATGCGATGAGGCTTGAAGATCAGTCCGTTGTACTTCGGCTCCATCGCCCTGCAGTGCGCGGTGAATGCCTTCCACGCAGAAGGCTTCGACCGGAAGTCAATGACGCTCGGGTCCTCGATTTGTTTGTCTTCAAGGAAACGGATGAACACAAGACGGTCGAGTGTGCGCTGCACCGCTTCGGTGAGCTCTTCGCCGTCAAAATCGGGGTTGTTGTTCTTGAACGACCGGGCAAGCGTTTCGCGATAGCCGTCGAGCGATTCGAGGAACGCTTCGTCCACGGCCTGATAGCCACGCTTGACAACTTGCTGCGCAGCTTTGCCGCGAGGCTTTGGCAGGTCGGCGGCAAACTTCTCTATCGAGCCTGCGGCAACAGCCTCCCGACCAAAGAGGTAGAAGATGCGCTTGAACTTCTCTTCGTCCGCGTAGTCCGTATAGTGGAAAGCTCCAATCTTCCGGACGAGCGCGGTCTTCATGTCGGGCTTGTAGCGGCAGTCGAGAATGTGGAATTCCTCGAAATCCGTCAGGACGGCAATGGGTGTCCGTTGATTCCATCCGTAACGGATTGCTTGGTGGTAGTACTCGGGATTTGCAAGGTCGTGGTGGGGCTTCTTCGCCTCGGCGAAGAACTTCACATCGCGAAAGTTGGGAGCGATGAAGAACGCGTAATCAGCGCGGCGCTGAGAGCCTTGCGTCCTCACCTTGTTCTCGATCTTGACTTCCTGCTCGTACGGATTCTTCTGTCGCTCGTGGGTCACGTCCCAGCCAAGGGCCGTAAAGAACTTGTCGATGAAGTCCTGCCGGACCTGGGATTCCTGGTAGTCGGGACGGAGGAACGCGGCCTCCTGCGCTTTGAAGTCTTCAACAAGCTGGCGAACAGTTGCAAGGGCGGAGGTCATTTACTCTACAATTTCAGGAGGTGGGACAGCATGCGAAGGAAAATAGGTGTTCCCTGAACAATTATCAATTCGCCATTCACCATTGTCCATTATCCTACTCTCCCGGTCCGAAGAAGAACACACCCACGAGCACCGCCAGCGCGCCGTACTGCAGGATCAGTTTCCACTGCGGTGACTCGCGCTTCACCCGGCCCCAGAAGTATGCAAGCCCGTACATCAGCACTAACAGCGCAACCGTCGTAGCGGCCGCTTCAAGGTAACCGAATGTTTGGTTCACCCGCTTGGAGAAGTTGAACGTGCTGAAGTTGCCGTAGATGAGAAGCAGATGCGTTGCATAGACGATGAGCGACTCACGACCCACCAATGTCACCGGCGAGCTTGAAGCGACTCCCTTCTTCTTTTCAGAATAGAACATGCCAACACACAGCAGCATCACGAGTCCAAGCCGCAACAGCGTGAAGCTCGGACTGAACTTCCAGTAGTCGTACGTTGCATAGACGGACGCCGCCAGAGGCTCGATGAGAACTGAGAGCGCAATGAGCGTTGGCGCCGCCCAGAGTACGCGCTTCATCATACGCATCTCATCGTAGGGAGCCCCTTCTTTTGTAGCAGCATCTTTCGCTCGCAGGTACGCGTACCCGAAGATGGCCCCCGCAAACAAAAACGCTGACCACGGAAAGAGTGGGAAGCCGGGGAAATTCTGGAAATGGGTGCCATTGGTGTATCCCGCCAGGATCGCCGGGAGAATGGGCCAGAAGTCAATCCCCCATATGATGGGCGTGAGGCAAATGACACCAATGGTAATCGCCGTCAGAGTCAGGTAGAGACGGCGCTCACTCTTTAGTAGGAGCAGCAACATTTGCATGAAGATCAGGCTTGCGGCAATGCACTGGAGGACATCGGCTTGGAAGAAAATCCTCCATGGCCTCTCCTCGGTCACGGCCACAATCTGTGCATAGTTGAATTTCGGGAGATGGAGCAGGTAGCCGAGAGCAAGGACAAAGAACAGGCGTCCGAGCTGTTTGAAGAGCGGCCTGCCAAACGAGAGGTAGTCGGTGATCTTCCGGCGGGTGGTAATCGCATAGGCCAGACCCGACGCAAAGAGGAACGAGGGGGCAACGAGTCCGTTAATGAACGCAATGTATCCAAAGAGCTCATCCGACTTGATGGCCACGGTGAGGGTGGCGTTGAAGACGTGCGTCTCGACCATCACGATCACTGCCCAGCCACGCAGCAGGTCAATGAAGTCGAGACGCTTGGATTTTGCCGGGGTGCTTGACACTGACTGGGGACTACTCATAGAGTCACCGAAGCGAGGGCCAAGAGATTAGTCTACCACGGGTTGGTGAAGAATAGATACATGATCGTGCTGGCAAAGCCGGCCTGCACAAATCGCGACGGCCATGTGTAATGCGTGCGGGCATGGTTCCAAAAATATACCAGTGCCACCATGGAAGCAAGAACTGCACATCCCACGGCGGCAGCAGCGTAGTACGGCAGCGTCTTTCCCACCACCTGCTGCAAGCCCTCATTCGCAGCGGAACCGTAGACAATCACCAAATGGACGGCATACACAAGCAACGAGGCTTGTCCGAGCGACTGGACGGGATGTTCGAGAACTGACGGAAGCCTTTGCACGAAGAAGAAGCCGGCTGTCACCAGCAGTACCGCGCTCAACCGCAGCAGGAAGAAATTCGGACTCGCCTTCCAGTAGTCATGCGGCGGATACAGAGTGATCGGGAGAAGATCGAACACGATACCGCACACGGCAGTGACAAGTGCGAACGTGAGAACCCCGTTGAAGAATCTTTTCTCTCTTCCTTCCTTTTGTGCA
>CAYHRX010000514.1:0-2891 GCA_964359075.1 uncultured Chitinophagales bacterium | reverse complement strand
TGTTAGGCACGCCGCCAGCGTTCGTCCTGAGCCAGGATCAAACTCTCCGTTGTAAGTTCTATTCCAACTTTCATCGTCTAGTCTGATGTGGCATCATTATCCCATATGTGTTTCGGGATTCTTAGCCAAGGTTTACAACTCTGCTAAGAATGACTATGGCTATGCACACTATTTCAAAGAACAATCAAAAACTGTTGAGACCGCTTTCTTGGCGGGCTTCAAATATACGAAACAACTGCTCAGAAGTCAAGAACCAACAGAAGTTTCTTGACGCTCTGAGATCCTGCCCGCGGAATCCAATGAAGATATATCAACAATACGACTTTCCAGAATCAGAATCAAGTTGAAAGTAATGAAGCGAGACGCCACAGATCATTGTCGATTGTTTTTCGTTTCGTCCAAGTGTCGTGAAGAGGCGTGAACGCAATACGTCCGTGGATTTCTCCTGCCATCACGTTTTTCTGACCCTCCAGCAACGCGTCAACGGCAGCTACACCAAGTCGGCTCGCAAGAAGCCGGTCTCTAGCCGTCGGAGAACCACCGCGCTGGATATGTCCGAGAACACAGATGCGGTAGTCGTAGCCTGCAGCACCCTTGATCTTCTCAGCGAGGCTGAATGCGCCGCCTTCTTCTTCACCTTCCGCAACAATGATAATTGCGCCGGACTTCAGCTTCTTGAATAATTCCAACTCCTCCTTAAGGTCCTGGATGCTGATCTGCGCTTCAGGTATTGCGATCTGCTCAGCGCCGCTCGATATTCCGACATCGAGCGCAATGAAACCCGAATCTCTTCCCATCACCTCCACATAAAACAACCGGTCGTGTGACGCGGCCGTATCGCGTATTTTGTCAATCGCCTCCATCGCCGTGTTTACGGCGGTGTCATACCCAATGGTGTAGTCGGTGCCAAATAGGTCGTTGTCGATTGTCCCGGGGACTCCGACGATTGCAGTGCCATGTTCTTCGCCGAGTTTCACCGCGCCCTGGAACGTCCCGTCACCGCCAATCGCAACCAACCCATCGATCCCATGGGCATGCAATTGATGTGCAGCTTCCGCACGACCCTCGACGGTTTTGAAGTGCTCAGAGCGCGCAGTCCGCAGAATTGTTCCACCGCGCTGGATAATGTTGGATACCGAACGCGGAGAGAGATCAACGAACTTCCCCGTGATCATCCCTTCATAGCCGTGCTGAATGCCGACCACTTCACATCCGTTGCAAATCCCACTCCCACCACTGCTCACACACAGGCATTCATTCCCGGCGCGTCACCGCCGCTGGTGAAGACTCCAATTCTTTTCATAGAACAACCATTCCCTTAGCGCGTCTTGTCCCTACCGCAATCCACCAATGTCCCAGCTCTTCATTCGGTTCAACAGTTCTCTGTCGGTGAGATCATAGTGGATCGGTGTTACCGAGACATACTTCTTCTGGATGGCAATCTGATCGACATCCAGATCACTGTCAACAACGTTCATCTTACCTGTGAGCCAGAAGTATTCGCGGTTCGCCGGGTCGCGCCGGACATCAAATGTGTCATCCCACGTTGATTTGCCTTGCCGTGTCACGAGCACACCAGCGATTTCATGTTCAGGAATGTGGGGAACGTTCACATTCAAGAGAGTACCTTCTGGTAGCCCTTTCTCGGCAACCATCAAGGCCAACCTCCGCGCAAACCTGGCTGCATATGAGAAGTCAGGCTCTCCGTATGTTGTAAGTGAAATAGCGATGGAAGGAATGCCCAGAATTGTCCCTTCCGTTGCAGCAGAAACCGTTCCTGAGTAGATGATATTGATCGCAGTATTCGAGCCATGATTGATCCCGGAGAGAATCATATCCGGCTTTGTCTTCATCAGCGAGCGCACTCCGAGCTTAACCGCATCAGCAGGAGTCCCTTCGACGGCGTAGCCGAAGAACTCGCCGTTCTTCTGAAACGGCACAGCCCGCAACGGGTAGTTCATTGTAATGGCATGACCAACGGCACTCTGTTGTTTGTCCGGAGCAATCACGGTCACGTCAGCAATCCTCTTGATCTCCTGCGCCAGCGCGTAGATGCCGGGTGCGTCTATCCCATCATCATTGGAGATGAGTATGTGGAGGCGCTTCCCTTGCTCCGACATCTCAGTAACTCTCTCTCATAGTGGGGAACTGCCTTAGCTTGACATCATTGATGTACGATCTAAACGCTCCTCGCATTGTCTCCGCCATCTCACCATATCTCCGAACGAATCGCGGTCGGAACTCTTCGGTCAGCCCAAGCATGTCATACACCACAAGCACCTGGCCGTCGCAATGCGGACCGGCTCCGATCCCAATCGTGGGAACCCTGACCGATGCAGTTACTTTCCTTGCTAGCGATGCCGGGATCTTCTCAAGAACGAGAGCGAACACACCGGCATCTGCAAGGACTTTTGCATCGTGCATCAATTCGTCGGCCTCCTTTTTCTCCTGTGCGCGCACCTCATACGTCCCGAACTTGTTAATTGCCTGCGGCGTCAATCCTAGATGTCCCATTACGGGAATACCGATCTTCACCAGATGCCTCACAATCTCGGCAATGTATGCCCCTCCTTCCAGCTTCACGGCACCAACACCAACTTCCTTCATCACGCGGCCGCAATTCTTCACGGCATCGTCTACGTTTGTCTGGTATGACATGAACGGCATGTCGACCACAATCAACGCGTTCTTCACTGCCCTCTTCACTGCTTTTGCGTGATAGATCATGTCGTCAACAGTCACAGGAAGCGTCGTCTCATATCCCTGTACCACGTTGCCGAGAGAATCGCCGACGAGGATGATGTCGATCCCGACCTGGTCAAGAAGCTTCGCCACCAGATAATCGTACGCAGTGAGCATCGCAATTTTCTCGCCCGCTTGCTTCATTGTCA
>CAYHRX010000513.1:1899-2915 GCA_964359075.1 uncultured Chitinophagales bacterium | reverse complement strand
GCACGATATGGACTGACTGGTTCTCTGTTGGGTCGAGCAACATGCTCTTTGGAACACTGTAGAGGTTTCCAGGTGCCCGATTCCATTGCTGTCCTTCGCCCCGATCCATCGGCAGCTTCACGGTATGTCCGTCAGACCGGTGGAATGTCTCATACTTGTGCAGCACGGCCTGCACCCAGTACCATCCCGCCGGAACATCAACGATGCTTTGACGCGGATAACCAAATGTGTTCCTATCGATGATTGCCGATTGTCCAGGCTGGAGGCCATCGACATCCATCCCGAAGAGTAGCTGCGTGTTCGGACCGCCATCGCTGTCGATCTGGAAGCGCGGCTCCTTGGTGCTATCATCGGAGATGATGAGGAGGACACGCCCGTCGAGAGGGACGGTGCTTCGTTCTTTCGGGAATGACACAGAGAACTTGAGTTGTGACGCGGCGGTTGCCATCAACACAACTGCTGCGAGCAGGAGAGAGGCAACGGTCTTGGCCATGGTTTTCTGGTGAGGTATGAAGGGAAAGATTCGTTGAGGCCTCGGACAATGTACGCGGAACGCATCTGGATAGCAAGCGCTTCTCAAGCACTTGCCCGGGACGAAACGCAGAAGCACTCCCGATCGTTTCAGGAGTGCCTCTGGTTGGATTCTTGAGCGGCGCTACTTCGGAAGAAGAACCTTGTCGACGACGTGGATGACGCCATTAGACTGGTACACATCGTACGTGGAGATGTTGGCCACGTTCCCTTTCTCGTCCTTCACGACAATGTTGTGCTCGCCGTTCATCGTCGCCCAGAGCTTTCCGCCGCTCATCGTTTTCAGCGTTGCAGTGCCGTTGCCTGCCCGTATCTCTTTGGCGATTGTGTTGAAGCCCATCCGGCCTTCCACAACGTGGTAGGTGAGGACGGTGGTGAGTGTGCCTTTGTTCTCAGGCTTCAGAAGAGTTTCCACTGTGCCTGCGGGGAGGTTCTCGAATGCATCGTTCGTCGGTGCGAACACGGTGAATGGACCCTTACTCTTT
>CAYHRX010000513.1:0-1889 GCA_964359075.1 uncultured Chitinophagales bacterium | reverse complement strand
GTCTCGACAAGACCTGCCGCTTTCACCGCGGCGACAAGTGTTGTATGATCCTTGGAATTCACCGCGTTATCAACGATGTCTTTCGTCTTGAACATCGCTTCGCCGCCTACCATCACTTCATCACCGGCAAATGCTGCTGTGGAACCGACTGCAAGTGCAAGCAGT
The DNA here is from genome assembly GCA_964359075.1 of uncultured Chitinophagales bacterium. Taxonomy (GTDB): domain Bacteria; phylum Bacteroidota; class Ignavibacteria; order UBA10030; family UBA6906; genus UBA11986. The sequence goes on along the minus strand of CAYHRX010000513.1, from coordinate 1,724 downwards.
ACGATTGCGAGGAGAGATGACGCTGTTTTCATTGTATGGCCCTTTGATTGTTAGGTGTTTAGATTTGGATTGTTTGAATGACACCTAGTATACGCAAAGGCAGCTGGGTTGGATTGCGTCTGGAGATTGAAGGGAAGAGGGGATTCAGCAAAAGCAAAGCTTATGGCGATCCAGAACCCGTTCGTTGTCTGTCAGCCTGGAAGTTGAAGAGAGCCTTCCAGACTGACGCCGGGAGGAAGAATATGAGGAACACGATTGCATATGCTGGGAAGGATTCCAGTCCAATGGCAAAGAGGATCATCAGAATGAACATGAGAAGATGCAGCTTGAGGACGTTCTTGTACACGGCCATGGACTGGGGTGACGGAAGGCTGAGGGATGTCCTCAGTCGTTCGTATTCATGGGCGAGCATCACCGCGACAAACGGCCAGTAAAACATGTACGCTCGCCCGATGGTGTCAAGAATTGAGAATTCCCTTACTGCCGTACACGTAATGCGCTCCGCCGAAGTGGAGCGTGAAGAACGCCAGGCCAATGAGACCACCAACTGCACGCAAGATCCGGTCTCCCGGGCCGAAGCCTTTTCGAGCAACAGGTTCGGCAAACCCGAGGAGCAAGTAGAGGTAGCCAATTGTCAGACTGGAAATCCACAGGCTCCAAACCAGATCCTTGGTGGACCAGCCAAAGAAATACGTGAGCGTCAGGCTCGCAACAAATCCAAGCACGTCAAGTACAACGCCTCGCTGCAGTTTGCTGTTGTTCGTTGCGGTCGTTGTCATGTTGCAACAAGGCGGTCAGAAGTTTCCAAACCGTGGGTTGACGACGTTGCTGTAAATCGACCCGAACGTGTAGCTGAACCCGATCGAGCCATAATACTGATATTGCGTCGCGAGCTGACGCCGCTGGAGGAGAATCTCCTCAGTTGAAGCGCCACTCTTCGGCAGCGAGAGCTGGTCGTGGATCATGGAGATGTTGCCGTAGATCTCGAGGGAAAGCCCTTCCACAAGACGGAGCGAAGTCTCAATGTACAGCTCCAGACGGTTCTTGTCGAAGTCGTGGAAGTAGTGCGATCCTTCAAGGCGTGTTTCCACCGAGCCCCACTGCTGCTTGAACTCTATTGTTACCGAAAGCTCGCCGCGGACGAGGTGTTCGCGCGTCTTGTCATAAAGTGTTTCCTCGTCGTAGCGAACGAATTGGTAGGCTGTCTTGTAGGCCAAGCGGAGCTCGCGGCGCGTCGATTCAGAATACGGGAAAACGTTGTATTCGACCGCCGGGCCCGTAGAGAGCGAGAGCTTCCTGTTTGAGTATGTTGATGATGAGATGCCGCCATCGGCGCCAACCGACCAATGGTCATCGAGACTGAACACGATGAAGCCATCGAACCCTCGTCCTCGTGAGATGCTTGTCAGTGTCTCTGTGCCGATGTCATAGTTGTTCTCGTTGTAGTTGCTGAATCCTGATATCCGCAGCTTGATGTCCGGTGTTGTTCTGCTGACGGAAACATTGCCATACAATGATATCGAGTTGCGGGATTTTTCACCGTTGAAGTATGAGCGCACGCTGGTCTTGCAGACCCAGTAGTCCCACGGATCCATGACCTTCTCGTCCTTTCCTGTGCTCTTGAAGGAAACAGAAAGGCGGTGTGCAAGCGGTGTCCCTGCCACATACCTCACCAGCCCCAGTTTCAGCACGCGAATGGTTTCGCTGCGGATCATCTCATCGGT
>CAYHRX010000512.1:0-2918 GCA_964359075.1 uncultured Chitinophagales bacterium | reverse complement strand
CTCGGTCCGCGGTTCCCGGACATGTCCGAGCCATACAGCCGGAAGCTGATCGCCCTCGCCGAACAAGTGGCGTTGGATATGAAAATCCGCACCGAGCGCGGCGTATTCGTTGCAGTGCCGGGCCCAAACCTTGAGACGCGCGCAGAGTATAGGTTCCTTCGCTTCATTGGTGCTGATGCAGTGGGCATGTCGACCATTCCGGAGAACATTGTTGCCAACCACATGAGCGTGCAGGTGTTGGGGTTCTCCATCATCACGGATGAATGCTTCCCCGATTCGCTCCAGCCTGCCAATGTCGAGGAGATCATAGCGGTGGCGGGGAAGACAGAACCAAAGCTCACTGCAATCATGAAGGGCGTTGTGGAGAGACTGTAGCACTCAGCTCCAGAGCGAGTAGTATGCAGCCGATGGGAAAAATGCTGGTGGTGTTTGGGTTGGTGATCGCGGGACTTGGCCTGGCGCTGATGTTCTTCGACAAAATTCCATTCCTCGGCAAGTTGCCCGGCGATATTAGTGTCAAACGGGAGAACTTCCAATTCTATTTCCCCATTACAAGCAGCATTCTCATAAGCATCATCATCAGCGTTCTCCTGTGGCTGTTCTCTCAGTTCAAAGGAAAGTAAGACCATGAAGACCTTGATAAGTAGTCTCATCATTATGCTTGTCGCCACCGGAGTGGCGCAACAGGAAAAGCCTGAAGCCGCCCGAACCGTTACCGTACAGGGCCTCGGGAAGTTGATGACGGTCCCCGACCAGGTGCGACTCAACGTTCAAGTCAACACACGCGCCGAAACCGCGACCGAGGCAATGACACAGGCAAGCAAGAAGACGAACGACATCCTTGCGATCCTCAAGGGCTACGGCGTCGACCCAAAAGACATTCAGACATCACGAGTCACGGTCTCCGCAATCCTCGACTATCAGCGCAACATTCAGCCGCCGCCCATCGTCGGCTACGGCGGTGTGAATGAGTTCACTGTTCTCTTCAAAGGCAAGCTGATGGAGAAGGTGGGCGAGTTCCTGGACAAAGCTGTAGTCGCAGGCGTAACGAGCTTCAGCGGATTGATGTATGAATCATCCAAGCAACGCGACCTCGAGCGTGAAGCGCTGAAGCGTGCCGCCGCAGATGCACAGGCGCGTGCCGATGTGCTTGCGAAAGAACTTGGCGCCACACTCGGCAGGGTGATGACGATTTCCGAATCCGTGAACGCACCCATGCCGATCATGCGCGCAGCCATGATGGACGCAGCATCGGCTGCGGCCCCCGTGATGACGGGAGAGATGAGTATCAACGCACAGGTGACTGTCACATTTGAGTTGAAGTAGTGTAACGATGTTTAAAGAGCTGACCGACAGAATCTCGTACCCTGAGGTCGAGAAAGAGATTCTCAAGTTCTGGAGAGAGAACCGGATCTTCGAGAAGAGTATCACCAGCCGCGAAGGGCGGCCTGGCTTCACGTTCTACGAAGGCCCACCCACAGCCAACGGCCGTCCCGGTATCCATCACGTCATGAGCCGCACGCTCAAGGATCTCGTGTGCAGATACAAAACCATGCGCGGCTTTCAGGTGCATCGCAAGGCGGGATGGGACACGCACGGACTCCCCGTTGAGATCGAAGTCGAGAAGCAGCTCGGTTTCAAGCACAAAGAAGAGATTGTGAAGTACGGTGTCGCGGAGTTTAACAAGAAGTGCCGCGAGTCCGTGTGGAAATACAAGGCGGAATGGGAGTTGATGACGGAGCAGATGGGCTACTGGGTCGACATGACGAAGCCGTACGTCACGTTTGAGAACACCTACATCGAATCGGTCTGGTGGGCATTGAAGCGATACTTTGACGAGGGGATGATCTACAAGGGCTACAAGATCCAGCCGTATTGCCCGCGCTGCGAAACACCGCTGTCGTCGCACGAGGTGTCCCTCGGTTACCAGGATGTCAAAGACCCCAGCGTGTACGTGAAGATGAGGCTGAAGAACCAGCCTGATACGTACTTCCTGGTCTGGACAACAACACCGTGGACTCTCATCTCCAACGTTGCCCTCGCTGTCGCACCCGAAGTCGACTATGTGAAAGTTGAGCACAAAGGCGAGAAGCTGATTCTCGCAGAGGCGCGCCTTTCGGTTCTGGACGGTGAGTGCACAGTTTTGGAGAAGGTGAAGGGGAGAACTCTTGCTGGCGTTGAGTACGAGAGACTCTTCAATTACCATCCCGTCGACAAGAAGGCGCATTACGTTGTTGAAGCGGACTTCGTTACTACCGAGGATGGTTCTGGCATCGTCCACATGGCACCGGCCTATGGCGAGGATGACTACCAGACAGCGAAGAAGCACGATCTTCCAACAATCCACCCCGTGAACAAGAGCGGCGAGTTTGGACCGGAAGTTACAGACTACGCCGGCATGTTCGTCAAGGATGCCGACCTGATGATCATTCAGGATCTCAAGTCCAGGCACCTCCTCCACAAGAAAGAGACGGTCACGCACAGCTACCCGCACTGCTGGCGCTGCAAAACGCCTCTCCTCTATTATGCACGCGAGTCGTGGTACATCAGCACCACGAAGTACGCACAGAAGATGATCGAGCTCAACCGACAGATCAACTGGGTACCGCCGGAAGTGGGTGAGGGACGTTTCGGCAACTGGCTGGAGGAGAACAAAGACTGGGCGCTCTCGCGCGACAGGTTCTGGGGGACACCGCTGCCAATCTGGGTGTGTGAACACTGCAAGGCACAGAAGTGCATCGGTAGCATGGAAGACCTGCGCAAGGGACAGAATGTCGCTGAGCCACTCGATCTCCACAAGCCGTTTGTGGATGCCGTGACGTTCGCCTGCTCTTGCGGCGGAACGATGCACAGAACTCCTGAGCTGATTGACGTGTGGTTCGACTCCGGTGCAATGCCATTTGCCCAGTGGCATTATC
>CAYHRX010000511.1:0-2920 GCA_964359075.1 uncultured Chitinophagales bacterium | reverse complement strand
GAAGGATATCATCATACACGAGGTCGGACTGCGAGATGGTCTGCAGATGGAGAAGCAGACCGTCCCAATGGGGCAGAAAGCAAAGTGGGTCGAGCAACTGATTGAGGCACGCGTGGACATCATCCAGCTTGGCTCGTTTGTCCATCCCGAGAAAGTCCCACAGATGGCGGACACAGACGGACTCTTCCAGTACTTCGGTGAGGTCGAGAAGCCTGCCGGTATGCTCTTCTCCGGACTTGTGCTGAACGAGAAGGGACTTGAGCGTGGGCTTGCGTGTGGCGTTGAGATGTTCTGTATGGGAGTCTCAGCGAGCGAGACACACAGCCGGAAGAACACCGGCATGTCCATTGCCGAGGCCACCGACCGGATAATCGCTATTGCAAAAAACGCGCTCGAAGCCGAGGCAAAGGTGCAAGTCTCGGTGCAGTCTGCATTTGGGTGCGGTTACGAGGGGCACGTGCCGCAGGAACAAGTGATGAAAATTGTGGAGCAGTATTTGAACGCGGGAATCCGTAACATCAGTCTGGCAGATACGGCGGGACATGCGACACCGGATCAAGTGGAGAAGATGTTCAGGGCAATTCTTGAATTCGACGACAACATTGAATGTGCCTGCCACTTCCACAACACCTACGGACTCGGCCTCGCCAACGTGTACGCAGCATTGAAATCAGGCGTGAAGTACTTCGAGTCATCCGTCGCCGGACTCGGCGGCTGTCCCTTCACCAAGATCGCCGGCGGCAACGTGTGCACCGAAGACCTTGTTCACATGCTACAACGGATGGACTACCGCCACGACATCAAGCTGGACAACCTGATCGAGATCGCGAAGGACATGAGCAAGTTCTTCGACCGCGAAATGCCGGGGACGATCTACAAGACGGGAGCGATTGTGGAGAGGGAGGCGGTGGGGTAGACATCACTTGGAAAAGCAGAGTGGCAGGTGGCTATTGCATTGATTTGGATGTCATGTGCAATTGCCCGTCCCAAGGAAAGGAGAAGCAAATGTTTGGATCGATTATGGTCATCCTCTTTCTGCTTCCAGTATGGCAGGCTATCCCCCAGCAAACGGATAGCTGTAATCTCAATTGGAACCCACCACGCCAACTATCGTTCGACACATTAAACGTTAGCTGGCCGCAGATTCACAGAAACGGGGACACAGTGTTTGTCCTTTGGATTCGTGGAGACTTCCGGGGGTTGGGCGTTGGTTACTCACGCAGCACGGACGGTGGAACCTCTTGGTCATCCCCGCAAATGCTGATACAGCCCACACCCGACAATAATACTACGGCCGTGTATTCAGCATCGAGCGGAAGGTGGATATACATCGCATGGAATGGCTGCACTCCATGCTGGCCTGACCCAAACACGAGGGATGCAATACGCTTTCTCAGAAGCTCCGACTTTGGCGCTTCATGGTTTCCTCAACAGGATCTGGGTAGAAGATTTGCAGGTCGAATCGCGACAGTAGACAGCAATGTGTTTGTGAATATCAACGATAGTTCAGACCAATGTCGTATACTGCATTCTTCTAACCATGGCTCCTCCTTCTCGACTCTCTCTCCAATTCCACAGATTTTGGTCCCTCGGCTATTCCAAGCTTTTGTTGCAACTCCAACAGGTTTACACGGCTTGATTGGCCAACCATTGCAGGTGGTCGGTAAAACTGTGGCTGTTTACTATCGAAGTTCCGATCGCGGCCAGACATGGGATACTCCCCGTGTTCTTTCGACCATCGATAACTACAACAAAAGGGTAGACGACCTCTCTGCGGTCAATAATAGTGTACATGCTGTTTGGACCGACGGCAAGTACGGCGGATTTCTCTTCACAGGCACTGTGTTGGCACGCCGCAGCCTCGATGGCGGCGTGACATTTGAACCTGAACAGATCCTTTCACCGAACAATACATTTGGTTACAGCGTGGATTCCCGCGTCTCCATTGTGGCGGTCAGCTGGGACTCAGACGAGGATGGAAGTGGTGTCTATTCGCACGTGTACTACACTGTCAGTCGAAACAGCGGACTAACCTTCTGCACTCCTGCCCGAATCGAACAGACGTTTTTCGCCACCGAGGCTCCGGACATCGCTGCTGGGCAGAATCTCTTACTTGCCGCAAGCTGGAGAGACAGCGGAGTTTTTGTTCCGAGCAAGATTTTCTTTACTCGATCACAGAACCTCACCCGTGTCGCAGGAGAAGTGAATACTATCCCAAATGAGTTTTTGGTTGCCGAGCCATTCCCGAACCCGTTTAATCCCACTGTGACAATACAGTATTCGATTCCCGAACCGATGCTCGTGGCAATTGATATCTACAATCTTTTGGGCCAAAAGGTCCGGGGCTTCCAACCTCAGCGGGTCATGCCGGGCACTCACCGGGTGGAGTGGGACGGGAGAGATGACGTAGGGCGTGTGCTGCCAAGTGGAGTTTATGTTGTTCGCGTCAATGCCGGAAATCGTTTCCAGCACAAAAAGGTGGTCTGCCTCAAGTAGTTCCATGATTCACCAAGGAAAGGAGAAGCAGATGCTTCGCTCGATTATGGTGATCTTCCTTCTGCTCCCAGCATGGCATGCTATCCCGGAGCAACTGGATAGCTGTAATCTCAATTGGAGCATACCACGCCAACTATCGTTCGACACATTGAACGTTAGCTGGCCCCAGATTCACAGAAACGGGGACACAGTATTTGAACGCGGGAATCCGTAACATCAGTCTTGCCGACACCGCCGGCCACGCAACGCCTGACCACGTCGAGCGGATATTCGGCGCAATCCTTGAGTTTGATGAGAACGTGGAATGTGCCTGCCATTTCCATAACACCTACGGACTCGGTCTTGCCAATGTGTATGCAGCATTGAAAGCAGGCGTGAAGTACTTCGAGTCATCCGTCGCCGGACTCGGCGGCTGTCCCTTCAC
>CAYHRX010000510.1:0-2920 GCA_964359075.1 uncultured Chitinophagales bacterium | reverse complement strand
GGCTCGCAAGGCCTTGATCGCCACGCTCAAGCGGATTGCAACACTGTGCGATGGCGTCCGATGCGATATGGCCATGCTCCTCCTTAACGACGTCTTTGAGAACACGTGGGGTGAGCGATCTCGCCCGGTTGGAGGCGACCGTGCACCGGGAGAATTCTGGTCTGAAGCCATTCGCGCCGTCAGAGAGAAGATGCCTAACTTCAAGTTCGTTGCTGAGGCATACTGGGATCGGGAATGGCAACTGCAACAACTTGGATTCGACTATACGTACGACAAGAGACTCTATGAAAGACTCGCACATGAAGGTTCGAGTGCCGTGTATGAACATCTGAAAGCCAACTTGGAATTCCAAAGGAGGTCGGTCCGATTCATTGAGAACCATGATGAACAACGGGCGTCGAACGTCTTCAAGTCCGAGCCATGGCACTTTGCTGCCGCTGCGGTGATGTCTTCCGCTCCTGGTATGGTTCTGATGCACGAAGGTCAATTGACGGGATCGAAGTTGAAGTTGCCCGTGCAGCTTGGGCGGCGGCCAATTGAGCAGGGTTCACCTCAAATCCAGTCATTCTACGAGAATCTGCTCAGGGTGGTATCCCACAGGATCTTCAGACATGGTCACTGGAGGCTCTTGCCCGTCAAGCCCGCGTGGCATGACAATTACTCGTGGGCAAATTATCTGGCATTCTGGTGGTTCGAAAAGACAGAGGGTGCGAGGTTCGTAGTTGTGAACTACGCACCACAAAACGGACAGTGCTACATTGAGCTCGACCTCGAAGGGATAGAAGGCCCGACTGTTGGGTTCCGGGATTTGGTGAGTTCAGCCGTCTATGTCCGGGAGAGGTCAGGACTAGCTTCGAAGGGGATGTACTTCGACCTCCCACCGTATGGCTTGCACATATTTGAGGTATCCCCCCACAAACCTTCAAGTTGATTCAGGACGGTTCACTCCACTATTCCCACTTGACTTTTTCCTCAAACGCGTTATATTATTAGCACTCTCGTACAGCGAGTGCTAATGCTGCTATCTAGCTTCTAACCAATTACAATTCAACAAACTAACCAACAAGGAGGTCGTATGAAGATGAAGCCTTTGGCGGACAGGGTAGTTATCAAGCCGTCACCTGCTGAGGAAAAAACCAAGGGTGGGATCATCCTCCCCGACACGGCGAAGGAAAAGCCTGTCATGGGAGAGGTGGTTGCCGTTGGCCCTGGTAAGGTTACCGATGACGGAAAGAAGATTGAGCCAGAAGTAAAAGTCGGTGACAAGGTGTTGTACGGGAAGTACTCCGGGACCGAGGTCACGATCGAGGGAGATGAGTACCTGATTATGCGCGAAGCGGATATTTTCGCCATCGTGTAGCCCCATTACCAACCCAATGAATCTATCCAAACTAAGGAGATGAACGCATATGTCAGCGAAAATGATTCACTACAACACTGAGGCAAGGTCAGCCTTGAAGAGAGGTGTTGACCAGCTTGCCGATGCAGTAAAGGTCACGCTTGGTCCGAAGGGACGGAATGTCGTCATCGACAAGAAATTCGGTGCCCCGACCGTGACAAAAGATGGTGTCACTGTTGCAAAGGAGATCGAGCTTGAGAATCCCATCGAGAACATGGGAGCGCAGATGGTTCGCGAGGTCGCTTCAAAGACCTCCGATGTAGCTGGAGATGGTACGACAACAGCCACAGTTCTTGCACAAGCAATCGTGCGCGAGGGGATGAAGAACGTTGCCGCTGGTGCAAACCCGATGGACCTGAAGCGTGGCGTCGATCTTGCAGTTGCCCGGGTCATCGAAGGCCTGAAAGAAATCAGCAAGCCGGTGGACAAGACCAGCAAGAAGGAGATCGCCCAAGTCGGAGCAATCTCGGCAAACAACGACCCGGTGATCGGCGACCTGATTGCCGACGCGATGATGAAGGTCGGTACAGACGGCGTGATCACGGTGGAAGAGGCGAAGGGTACCGAAACAACCATCGAGGTTGTTGAAGGCATGCAGTTCGATCGTGGCTACCTCTCGCCCTATTTCGTTACCGATGCTGAGACGATGGAGTCGGTTCTTGAGAACCCCATGATCCTCATCCATGACAAGAAGATCTCGTCGATGAAGGACCTGCTCCCGATTCTTGAGAAGGTTGCCCAGACCAGCAGCCCGATCCTCGTCATTGCCGAGGATCTCGAAGGTGAAGCCCTTGCAACACTGGTGGTGAACAAACTGCGCGGCACACTTCGCGTTTGTGCAGTGAAGGCCCCCGGTTTCGGTGATCGTCGCAAGGCGATGCTCGAGGATATCGCTACTCTCACGGCAGGCACAATGATTTCCGAAGAGCAGGGATACAAGCTTGAGAACGCGACAATTAACTATCTCGGCAAAGCGAAGAAGGTCACGATCGACAAGGACAACACGACCATCGTTGAAGGTGCCGGGAAGAAAGAAGATATCAAGAAGCGCATCAACGAGATCAAGGCGCAGATCGAGAAAACAACCTCCGACTATGACAAAGAGAAGCTGCAGGAGCGTCTTGCGAAACTCTCCGGCGGCGTTGCGGTGTTGAAGATTGGTGCTGCAACTGAGGTCGAGATGAAGGAGAAGAAGGCGCGTGTAGAGGATGCCCTGCATGCGACTCGAGCAGCGGTTGAGGAAGGCATTGTGCCTGGTGGTGGCGTTGCATATCTCCGTGCGATGTCAAAGCTTGATGGCCTCAAGTCTGCAAACGAAGATCAGGAAACCGGCATCGAGATCATCCGTCGGGCGCTTGAAGAGCCGATCCGTCAGATTGTAGCCAATGCCGGCGTCGAGCCTTCGGTTGTTGTGAACAAAGTGAAGGAAGGCAAGGACGACTTCGGCTTCAACGCACTCAACGAGAAGTATGAGAACCTGGTGAAGTCAGGCGTTATCGACCCGACCAAGGTTGCCCGGAT
>CAYHRX010000509.1:0-2922 GCA_964359075.1 uncultured Chitinophagales bacterium | reverse complement strand
ACGTTCGGGCCGGGCTGAAACCTGGTGCCGCGCTGACGCACGATAATACTTCCGGCAGTCACAAGCTCGCCACCAAAGCGCTTCACACAGAGCCGTTGCGCATTACTGTCACGTCCGTTTCTTGAACTACCAACACCCTTCTTGTGTGCCATACCTATTTCACCTACTTCCCGATCTTTGTAATCTGAACTTGCGAATAAGCCTGTCGATGCCCTCGCTTCAGGCGATAGCCTTTGCGCTTCTTCTTCTTGAACACAATAACCTTGTCATCCTTCACATGATCAAGCACCGTGGCCTCCACAGCGGCGCCGGCAACAAGGGGGTTGCCCACGCTGACTTCATTTTCGGCACCAAGAAGCAGAACTTTGTCGAACTTTACCATCGCCCCGACCTTTTGCTTCAAGGAAGGCACCAGAATCTTGTCGTTTTCGGTGATCTTGAACTGTTTTCCAGCTATATCGACAACTGCATACATGAGAAGCTTCCTTGAAACAGGGGTAACAAACTGATGATAATTGGGCAGTCAAGTTAACCAATTCGGGAGAGAAAGTCAACGATGGGCTACTCAAAATACCCTGCTATCATCTCCTGGTCTGCCTCCGAACCCACAACTCTCAGCAGGAAGAACTCATCCACCTGGGCGAAATCCACATATCGAAGAGCATCATGAAGTGAACCTGAAGGGCCGGCAAACAAGAAGTCCTTGCCGTTGAGAATCTCCCGGGTATGCACCAGATGGTTCTTCAGGAGAGATTGAACATCGGTGAATCGCTTGATACTTTCTGCATCGCGTAGCGTCGCGACGATCTCGTCTTTGTGTGAACGCCCCGCCCGGGGGCTCATAGGTCCTCCTTGAATGACAGCACCCGCAGACCGTTCAGGATCACCACCAATGCAGCGCCGTCATCAGCAAGCACCGCCATCCACAACGATGCAACCCCTCCAATGCTGAGGATGAGGAAGAGCAGTTTCATGCTGAGAGCGATGAGAATGTTTTGCTTCACGATGGACATTGCCTTGCGACTGAGGCCTATGAGTGTCGGCAGTTTCGAGAGGTCGTCGCCCATCAGCACAACATCGGCCGTTTCCAAGACCGCGTCACTGCCATTCACACCCATTGCGATGCCCACCGATGCCGCGGCCAGAGCAGGTGCATCGTTAATACCATCACCCACCATCGCAACGACACCGTGCTGCCGTTTCATCTCCTGCACAACTTCAATCTTCCGTTGTGGAAGCAGCCCAGCTTGATACTCCGGGATACCTACTTCTTCAGCCAGTTGTCGTGCCGAAGTCTCGTGGTCGCCAGAAAGCAATGTAACACGGTGCACGCCGAGGTCCCGCAGGCGGTTGATGGCGCTCTTGCTCTGGATGCGCGCCATGTCTCTCACAGCAAGGATACACAGCGCCTGTCGTTCTCTGCCGAGAACGATCGCCGTCTTACCGTCACTCTCCAATGCCTGGAGTATCCGCTCTACTTCGGGTGAACAGAACCCGCGATCCTCGCACAACTGATGATTGCCGAGAAAGTATTCTTCACCGTCAATCGTCGCCCGCACGCCAAGGCCCGGAAGAGCCTCAAAACTTTCCACCTGCAGCTGATCATACCCCACAGCATCATGGACGGCTTGCGTAAGAACTGCCGAAGCAAGCGGATGTTCAGACCTGTGTTCAAGTGCGGCGATAATCTGCAGGAGTCGCTCACGAGGAAGTGAGTTCAGCGGAACAATGTCGGTCACTCTTGGCTGACCCAATGTGAGCGTGCCGGTTTTGTCGAATGCCATCGCTCTGATCTTGCTAAGCGTCTCGATCTGTCTGCCCCCTTTAATCAGAATTCCGAGGCGCGCACCCTTGGTGAGCGCACTGACAATAGTCACCGGCGTCGAGATGACAAGAGCGCACGGGCACGCAATCACCAACAGTACAAGCGCCCGATAGAACCACGTTCCAAACGAGGCATCGAGCACCAGCGGCGGCAGGATTGCAACCACGACTGCAAGGGCAAGGATGGTGGGTGTGTATATGCGCGCGAACCTTTCGACGAGGGTCTGTACTGGAGCTCGCTTCAGCTGCGCTTCCTCCACGAGATGCACGATGCGGGCGAGCGCTGTGTCCTCATGTCTGCTGGTAGCGTTGATGTGGAGCGATCCGCGAGTGTTGATTGAGCCTGCGTACACATGGTCGCCGGGACTCTTTGAAACGGGAATTGATTCTCCTGTAATAACGGATTGATCAACAAAGGAGCGGCCTTCCTTCACTATTCCATCGATAGGCACACGCTCACCTGGCCTGATGACAAGCGTCTGTCCGGGAACTATCTCCTCTGCTGGAATGACGTTCTCCTGACCACCCTGAATCACGCATGCCTGTTGCGGCGAGAGACACATGAGCGATTGAATTGCACGGCGGGTTCGCACATTGCTGTAGGATTCGAGCATCAGGGAGATCGCAAACAGAATAATCACCGCCGCGCCTTCGCTCCACTTTCCAATCAGCAGCGCACCAATCACCGCAATCGACATAAGGAGATTCATGTCGAATGAAAGAGTGCGGGCAGATTTCCATGCCTTCACAAAAATCTTCCATCCTCCAAGGAGTATCGCACCCAGAAGGAGGCCGCGTATAACGATGACATTCGCGCCAACGTATTCCGCAAGCATACCGCTCCCACCACTGAGAACGGCCGCCACTGTGTACACTGCGTCCTGATTGCGCTGCCAGAATGACCTCTGCTCTTTGAACTGGTGCTTGCTGCGAGCTGGGAAGCCCGCTTCCTTCAGTCGCTCCACAACTGCTCGGCTCTTGGTTGCATCGCGCAGGCGCAGCTCGCACGTGACCGGGTTGAACGTGTAACCGTTCCCGCCGACCAGCGCATCGACATGTTTGCGGACAACAGCCTCCTCCGTTGCGCAGCATACGCCG
>CAYHRX010000508.1:0-2930 GCA_964359075.1 uncultured Chitinophagales bacterium | reverse complement strand
CGCCGCAGAGATCATGACGCTCATGGATCGGCTGAACAAGGAGTTCAAGAAGACCATCCTCATGGTCACGCATGATCCCCGCGCAGCAGAGAAGGCACACAAAGTAATGCACCTCGACAAGGGCGAACTCACGAACTAGAGACCCTCATCCCCAGCCTCCAACAAATACCACCATGAGAATACTGAAGCTTATCATACGAAACGTCCTGCGCCACAAGCTCCGCAGCGCCTTGACCATTCTCGGAATTTCAATCGCCGTGATGTTTTTTGGCGTCCTGAGAACAGTTGTTGACGCGTGGTATTCCGGCGTCGAAGCTTCTGCAGTCAATCGACTCATTACAAGACATGCAGTGTCCTTCATCTTTCCTCTCCCCTATTCGTACCGGGACCAGATAGCGAGGATTCCGGGTGTCTCCAGAGTGACGTTCGCCAATTGGTTCGGGGGAATCTATATCGATCAGAGCCAGTTCTTTGCCCGCATGGCAGTCGAAGCCGAGACGTACTTCGATGGATATCCGGAATTCATTATTGAGAAGGATCAACTGGAGGCATTCAAGAAGGAGCGCAACTCTTGCGTTATCGGGCAGAAGATCGCGGACCAGTACAAGCTCAAGATTGGCGACGTCATGCCGATTGAAGGAGATATCTATCCCGGTAAATACGAGTTTGTCGTGCGGGCAATCTACAAGCCTCGTGACGAGAAGACCGATGCCACACAGATGCTCTTCCATTGGCAATATCTTGACGAACGATTGAAACAGGATCAGCCAACCAGAGCAGGTAATGTGGGATGGTATGTCATTACCATCAGCGATCCAAGCAAGGCCCCCCAGATTTCTCAGACCATCGATGAGATGTTCAAGAATTCACGTGCAGAGACGAAATCGGAGACTGAGGCCGCCTTTCAGCAGAGCTTTGTTTCCATGTCAGGCGCAATTCTTACGGCGATGAATTTTATCGCATTCGTCATCATAGGCGTGATCCTGCTGGTCCTCGGAAATACCATGGTCATGACAGCCCGTGAACGCATTCGCGAATACGCAGTTCTTAAGACACTCGGCTTCACCAAAGGGCACCTCGTCGGGCTGATCGCGGGTGAATCATTGACGATCTCGATCGCCGGCGGGATTCTTGGACTGTTTCTTATGTTCCCAATGGTACAGGGAATCGCGGCAAATATCCCATCGGGGATGTTTCCGATCTTCGATGTAACACAGACTACAATGATCCTTGCAGGCTCGTCGGCGCTTGTTGTTGGTGTCGTCGCTTCGGTGTTTCCGATCTGGCGCGCCACCTCAATGAAGATCGTCGACGGATTACGACAAATCGGCTAGCAAGGCGTTGAAAAACCAAATTCTTGGCCACCGAGGCACTGAGACACAGAGTGAATATTATGAAAAGAGGTCAAATCAAACCTACTTTCCCTCAGTGTCTCCGCGACTCTGTGGCAAACCTCCTTTTTCAGCATCCTGCTAGGAACCACACAGAAAGAATCCCATGAGAATACCTCTCGTCTACAGTGTCCGCAATCTCTTTACTCGCAAACTGACAGCGTCGCTTACAATATTGGGTGTCGCTCTTGTGGTGTTCGTGTTCGCTGCGGTCCTGATGCTTGCGTACGGTGTCGAGAAAACACTTGTCGCAACCGGTTCAGACGACAACGTGATCATGCTGCGCAAAGGTTCGGACACAGAACTCATGAGTGGGATCGACAGAGACCTGATGAACACGATCAGGGCCCTTTCGGCAATTGCATCGGGCCAAGATGGAAAACCCCTTGCCTCATCCGAAGTTGTCACCATCATCAATCTGCAGAAGATCACGACCAACGACATGGGGAATATTACCGTGCGCGGCGTTTCCCCGGAAGCGTTTGTTTTGAGACCTGTGGTGCGACTGACAAGCGGACGCATGTTTGCACAGGGTGCGCGTGAGCTCATCGCGGGTGCGAACATCAGCAAGCGGTTCCAGGGAGGCCAGATCGGACAGACCATCAAGTTCAGCGGCGACACATGGACAATTGTGGGTTTGTTTGATGCGAACGGAACCGGGTTTGATTCTGAGGTGTGGGGAGATGCTGACCAGCTTATGGGAGCGCTGAACAGACGTGGTGCGTTCTCTTCGGTGACGATACGGCTGAAGGACAACAATGAGTTTGCCGCATTACAAAAGGCAATGGAAGCGGACAACCGCCTGCAAACAATCAAGGTGGAACGGGAGAAGGAGTACTACGAGCGCCAATCCAAGTTTATGGCAATCTTCATCAGAGTCCTTGGTCTTGTCATCACCATTGGCTTCAGCGTTGGGGCCATCATCGGTGCCATGATCACGATGTACGCTGCAGTCGCCAACCGCACAGTGGAGATCGGCACGCTGCGTGCGCTGGGCTTTCAGCGTACCAGCATCCTCATCACGTTTCTGCTCGAATCGATCTTTCTCTCATTGGCCGGCGGACTCGTCGGGTTGATCATTGCATCCGGCCTTCAGTTCTTCACGATCTCAACAATCAATTTTGGAACATTTACAGAACTCGCCTTCAGCTTCACTCTTTCACCGACCATAGCCATCTATTCAATCATCTTTGCCGTTATCATGGGGGTGGTTGGAGGATTCCTTCCCGCTGCGCGAGCATCACGCCTGAATATTCTGGACGCGTTGAGAGCATCATAGAATCACGCACTCCCCTCTTGCCTGCCCGCCATCTTTGTGGCGGGAGAGGGGAGACGGAGGCCTGCCCGGTAAATTAGAAAAGGTCTCGCTATCATGGTGGTGCAATTCACTGTCCTTGAGGGACAACATAGATGGCATCTCACCAATGATAGGAGACCTGTATGAACATGCGTAAGGTAAGGCAGAGCCCACGCAAAGGCAAGAGCCCGAGCATTGATGGATATGATCATTATGTGGCCGTGGACTGGTCCTTGCGTGTC
>CAYHRX010000507.1:0-2932 GCA_964359075.1 uncultured Chitinophagales bacterium | reverse complement strand
ACCGATGAGGCGACACGAATCTCGTTCCGCGCAGCAATGTATCTGACTGGATACACAGCCACTCGTGTAATGCGGAAGTCTCTGAGTACACCCGGAGGATCGACGACAGCCACCTGCTGAGGATATGCACTTGATGATTGATATGCGTCTTCCCTCTCCACGTACGGAGGCTCTGGATCTCCCTCTTTCCATGAACGGCGAGCCGGCGGAATGACGTATCCTGCAAACGCAACCTCTTCGCCGGTTTCAACGACCTCAACCGACACCGCCCCTCGATCAGGCACGGCAAGAATCTTCGTGACGCATGGCAGTTCTGGAAAACCCGCTTCGGTTGTGAACGCATCCGTAAGGAGATCGACTGACTTGTACGTTTGTCCACCTGTAACGACCTCACTCACCTCAAACCCCGACACTTCAATTTTCAGTATTGTACCACTCCGATCATCCTGAAGCAACGTTGTACGGGGTGCCACGGCCTGGGACGCACCGCTCTTTAGCGATACCCACTCACTCCTGCCGGACAGTGTGAGAACCACAATCACCAACGCGAGATAGCAAAGCTTGTGTAACATGGTTCACCCCTTATTTTGATTCGACTTCACGAGAGTTACCATCCGTTATGTCGCAGCGGACGGATGAACATGTGCCATCGCTTCCAAGAATTGTCCCCGCATCAGTATGGAGGAATCGCAATAACGATGAGACCTTCAACTTCATCGGCGACATACACGTGATGCTGATCCACCGCCAGCCCTAGCGCATATTCCGTGTCGATTACACCAACGAGTCGTGGCGCAGCAGGATTCCCCACCGAGAGAATCTGAAGGCCTCTTAACTCCGTGGTTACATAGAGACGTCTATTCTTGTATGCCACTTCTTTTGCATAGCCACCTGTTGTGTAGCTGCCGATAACTCTGACATTACTTGTGTCTGAGAAGTCCACAACCTGCACCCCTGCTGTCCCACATGCGACGAACGCGATCCGTCGGCTTCCCATTGTGTCCACTCCGACTGCGTAGCCCGGCAAGTCTATCCACGCATATGGTGTCATGTCGGGAGGATAGTGCCCTTCAACTCGACCAATATCGCGAAGATCATAGATAGCAAGTCCCATTTCTCCACAAGTGACTAGCAAGCAGCTGTCAGTCGTTGTTGCCATTCCATGTGCATAGCCTGGGTTTTCGACCGTACTTCTTACGTCCGGGTAGCCTGCAAGAGAAAAAATCTCTGCAACTTGCCATCCTGACTCCCCAATGGCGAGAAACAACCATCCCCCCAGCACCTCGAGGTCAAGCGTGGCTCTTGTACCGGCACGGATCACCCAACGCGGGGCATATGGGTTACTAACGTTGATGGAGTTGACATTGAAGCCTCCCGACGCAACATACACCATCGTATCGCTGAGAGCGAGCTTGTAGGAATACCCTCTCACTCCCTGCTGACAGACAGAAAGGATTCTTGGATTTGCCGGGTCAGCAACACTCACAATTGTCAGCGGTCCCTCGCCCTGAACCAAATAGGCTATCGTGTCTTTCACCTCGACATCCTGTGCATAGCCGGAGGTCCGGAGTTTAGCAACAACACTGTAGCCTCCGGAACTTGGCGTGAGCGATTCCGGATCAGTCGGCTTGGCACAACTGAGAAGCAACACACAGCACCAACATGAGAGCACCGTCTTTGACATTACTTTCTCCTTTCGAATTCAGAGTTATCAGAGGGAAGGAAATTCAATGTATATTTGGCCTCCAATCCAATTTGGTACTGGCGATAGTCTTTTTCATCCGACAAGTACGTGGCATTCTGTGCGGCAGAAGTTTCGGTGTCCCGTCGGTGCCAGGCATAGTTTAGAGCCAGTTCGAGATTGTCCAGTAGCTCAAAGGTATATGTGGCAGACAAGCGGTAGTCAAAGTCCTGACGCCCGGCGTGATTCTGGTCGAGCTCAAGAAAATGAGTTGACGTGTAGTAGCGCAGTGAATACTCCCCATCTATCCCAACGCTGTTTGTACGACCGAACACCTTTGGCAATTGGAGTTCTGCACCCAGAAGAAAAGTATTCTCATCAAAAGAGGGGTCCATGTCAACATTTCCCTCTCCCCTCGAGTAGACTACTTCGAACCTTCCGTTGACTCTGAAGTTTTTGTGAATCGTCTGGTAGAGCTGAATTCCGAAAAGGGAATTCTTGCCATCGTATTCGGTGAAATGCTCGTTGTAAAAGTAGCGCATGTATGAGAACAGCGCTCTCACCCTTGTGCCAGAAAAAAGAGCATACTGCACCCAACCACCAATCTCATCTTTCTTGAAGTCGTATGATTGGAATGAGATGGGAGTGTAGCCATGTTCTTTCACCCAATCGTCGTCGCGATAGTGACGGACATAGAAACCCGGAATGTAGTTGTACCCGATCTGCGCTGCCGTCTGTTTGGACAGATCCTGCCGCAGACTGATACTGAAGTAAGACCAGTTCTTGATGGGGTTGTGCGTGTAGGTTCTGCGACGGACATCGACAGCTCCCGTCGTGTTCAGCGAACCGTTCAGCTTCATCGTGGCACTTGCTCTGATCGAACTCACGAGTATGAGATCATCACGAGTATTAATGTGAAAACGTCCCTCATCCTCGCGGTTGTCAAATCGAGCAACGTACTTGTCGGAGTATCTGAGGATGTTATTGTCGTACACTGAGGAGACACCGATGTCAAGCTTCCATGAGGCAAGCCCGTCTCCCGCTGATACCATCATCGGGAAAGATAGCAATGACAGGACTGCGACTGAACTTATCTTCGTTCGGACTCTCGTTGAACGAAGGCTGATGACGGCGCTGCTTTCACAAGTAGGCATCTTATAATCCAAGTTTAGCATCTTTCTCCGGGAACATGATCTGCCCAAGCAGAGTGCGCATGTCGAGCGGTACGATTTCATACTGCTGTTTGCCTTT
>CAYHRX010000506.1:0-2933 GCA_964359075.1 uncultured Chitinophagales bacterium | reverse complement strand
CAAGGACCAGCCGTCAAGTGTCTTTAGCGCGCTGGCTGTTTCCTGTTCCGTCAGCCTCTTCCGCTCTCCCATTCCATCAACCTTTCACACTTTCGGTTTCTCGAACGTCAGCAGCTCGCGGCAGTCGGATGCCATTGGCTTGAGCCCATCCGCATGAGCGCGGAGCTTTGCTGCTTCTCCGCGGCGGGGAAGATAAACCTTCCCGATCTGAGTCAAGCCCAGCTCGCGGAGGACTTGCGTCATTTCATAAGGGAAGTCAATCACTCCAAAGCTTCCAGAGGATGTTTCGACGATGACAGAGACTCTGCCGCCAGGTTTCAATGTGCGGACACTCTCCCGCGCAATGGTCTTGAACTTCATCATCGTCTCGGCTCTCGCTGCGGCAGGGGAGAAGTCGGAATCATCTCCGCGTGGATGGAATTCCGAAGGTGGATCGAGGAAGACATAGTCGAAGGAGTTGGACTGCTCGGGTATCCCGGTCAGCAGGATGTTTGTACGTCCGATGCGTTCGTCGCTCGGTTCGACGTCGTACATCTTGCACGTATAGTTGCTGAAATGCGGAATTGTAGAGATAACGTCGGCCGTGGTGCCGCTGCCTGCCATCGGATCGAGCACTGCCGCGCCGGCAGTAGTATAATAGAAGAGTGCATTGGCGACAACCTGTCCCGGCAGCCGTCCTTTGTAGCCGGACTTCCCGAAGCGTGGGTCGGGAACGTCGAACGACCAGACATTGCGTTCTTTCAAATCAAATCCAAACTTCGTCCTCTCATCTTCACGCCGGGCAAGCTCGTCTTCACGGATCTTCTTCTGCAGGTCGGAGATCGTCCATTTGTTGTTGATTGCCATCCTCTCGTAGCGGTCACGTTCGCGGGCCTCATCAACCTTCGTAGCAAGCTCGAAATAGAAAATCTCCGGCAGTGGCCTCTTCGCAACTTCAGGGTAGTAGCTGTAAAACATCTCACACTGCCTGAGCATGTGGTAGGGGAACTTGAATCCCGGCACGTCGGACATCCGTTTCAGGATGTGCTCACCGAAGACACCTTCCTTCAGTGCAGTGGGAATCACTTTTTCAACAAGGAACTTCCCGAGGTCCCAGTAGTTGTCGGCAGAGAAGGAGTTGAGTTTCTCAATGAGCGGGTCGAGCGCCGATGCTTTGCCGGCTTTTGGCTTCGCTGTGGGTGCAGTCTTTGCCATGCATGAACTCCGAAGGTTGTTGGGGTGCGAAGAAAGGTCAAGAATCTGGCATACTATAAGGGAAATTGAGGAGGATTGCAAGACGCTTTTCATCCTGGGGCCGCTTCAGCGGGAGACAGCCAAGACCACGGTTGAAAATCACCCTCTCATAGCATAGTAGCAATCCACGTCGGAGTATGTTATATTTTTCTGCATGGAAGACCGTCCAAGCGGACCGCGTACCCTCGCCGTGCGGGTCGTCCCGCCGTCCTCTAGACTAACGAGTGAATGTGAATGAACAAGAGATCGAAGCTCATTGTCGTCTCAATCGGAGTTGTGGTTGTTGGCATTGTGGCGTACAGGATTCTTCCCGGCGGTGCCGCAACCGATGGCCGGAGACAGTCACTTCCTCTGGTGAAAACCCAGAAGCCCGTCCGCGAGTCGGTGACGTACAAGCTGCAGTTCACTGGCGACATGGTAGCGGAGCGACAGGCGAACATCTACTCCAAGGTCGGCGGCAACCTCGAACGCGTGTACGTTGACATCGGCTCGCTTGTCCGGGCCGGACAGCTGCTCGCGCTGATTGACACGACCGAGCTGTATCAGCAGTACCAGCAGGCGTCTGCGACCTATGAGAATGCCCGGGCGAACTACCAGCGAACAAAAGAGCTCTCCGAGCAGAACTTGGTCGCCAAGCAGGAGATTGACAACGCAGATGCCGTACTGAAGGTTGCCAGGGCAAACTACGAACTTGTCTCCACGAAGTTGAGCTACGCTCACGTGACCGCACCATTCTCCGGGTTCATCACCAAACGCTATCTTGATCCCGGTGCTCTCGTCACGGCAAGCACCACTTCGCTCTTCACGCTGATGGATCTAGGCGCGATGAAGGTGACGGTCAATGTGCTGGAGAAGGACATTCCTCGCATTAAAGAAGGGAAGCAGGCGCAGGTCACCGTTGATGCATATCCTGGCAGGGAGTTCACCGGCGTTGTGGCCCGTTACTCCGAAGCTGTGGACCTCTCCACCCGTACAATGGGAGTTGAAGTGGACATCCCGAACCGCGACCGCCTCCTGAAGCCGGGCATGTTTGCACGCGTTACCATCCACGTTGACGAGCACCACAACGCACTCACTGTCCCGACGCAGGCATTGTTCAGCGATGACAGGGGAACGTATGTGTTCATTGCCGTGAACGATACGGCGAAGCGTCTCGCTGTGAGAGTTGGCGCTGAGCAGAACAATCGCACCGAGATCCTTACCGGACTCACGGGCAGCGAAGATATCATCACCGTCGGGCAGCAGTTCGTGAAAGCCGACGGCCCGGTCTCCGTACAAGCTCAATAAGACAACCTCATGTGGCTTACCCGGTTAGCGCTTAAGTATCCTATCTCCACATTTCTTATCGCGGTCACAATTATCGTGTTCGGCTTTGTCTCATTCCAGCAGTTGCCAATTGATCTCTTGCCAAGCTTCACTGTTCCGGTCGTTACGACGATTACGTTCTACTCCGGAGCGGGACCTCTGGACATGGAGCAATCCGTGACGACGTTCGTCGAGCGAGGTGTCAGTTCCGTGAATGACGTGGACTATGTGCAGTCGACGACACGGGAGGGCATCTCGCAGGTGCGTATCAACTTCAACTGGAACGCGAACCTTGATGTGGGTTTAGTAGATGTTGTGCAGCGTGTGAACAGGATTCTGAATCAGCTCCCTACCGGCGTCTCGCAGCCTGTTGTGCTCCGCTTTGACATCACGAA
>CAYHRX010000505.1:0-2936 GCA_964359075.1 uncultured Chitinophagales bacterium | reverse complement strand
TGTCCGGCTGATTCATGTCATTCCACAACGGGAAGATTTCGGCATTGGTGGCTGCTGGAATGAGGCAGTCCATCATCCTAGGTGTGGCCGGTTTTCGGTGCAGCTTGATAGTGACGATCTCTACAAAGATGAGACAGCACTGCAGCGCGTGGTCGATACGTTCAGAAAGGAGAAATGTGCCATGGTCATCGGCTCGTACCAGATGACGAACTTCCAGCTTGAAGAAATTCCTCCCGGCATTATCGATCACAAGGAATGGACACCGGACAACGGGAGGAACAACGCACTGCGCATCAACGGACTCGGCGCGCCGCGGGCATTCTTCACTCCCATCCTAAGGAAGATCAAGATCCCGAATGTGAGTTATGGAGAAGATTACGCCGTTGGACTGGCCATCTCACGCCATTACCAGATCGGTCGAATCTATGAACCGATCTACCTCTGCCGCAGGTGGGAAGGCAACTCAGACGCCGACCTTGACATCACGAGGGCGAACACGTACAACTTCTACAAGGATAAGCTGCGGACGTTTGAGATTATGGCGCGGCAGAGAATGATCCACGAATCACACGAATAGACACTAGCCGCTAGTGCTGATTCGTGTTCATTCGTGGATCCGTCACTACTGATAGACCCAGTACTTCCTTGATTCCTTCTTGAAGCTTTCCGTATCCTTCTCCAGATATTCCTTGACGTCTTCATACTTCATTCGGCTTGAGAATCGTTTCCTGACCTCGTCTGTTCCCGCAACTTTGTCGAACGCCTTCAACCTCGACACGACTGCTGCGGAGAATGGGTTCTTCTCGGGGTAGAGTTCATGATGCGTCTGCAGGAACAGGAACTGCAAACTCATCAGGTTGAGCTTTACATAGTCGGTGACGTGGATCTGGACGCCATGCAGAGTGGAGTCCTTGAGCTTTCCGTAGAATGGCTTGAACGTGATGGGACGGAACAGGACTCCGTCGAGGTTGAGAGCATTCATCCTGGTGGCCAGATCGCCTGCATGAATCCACGTGGCAGCAAACAACTGGAAGGGGAGCGTGTAGCCGATGCCTTCCGAGATGACTCCGAGCTCTCCGAGAATTCCTGAACACACGTAGTACTTCGGCGATGCAGCCGCTGGGATGTGTGGTGATGTAGGAACCCAGGGCAATCCGGTTTCCTCAAATGTCATTGAACGCTTCCAGCCTTCCATCGGCACGACCGCGAGTTTGCATCTCACCCCATTCTTCAGCATGCCCTCTTCATTCAGCATTTGTGCAAGCTCGCCGCAGGTCAGGCCGTAGACGTAAGGAACTGGGAACTGGCTCACAAATGATTCGAAGTCTTTCTCGACGATGTTGCCTTCGACTTTTTCACCTCCCAGCGGGTTTGGTCGGTCGAGCACGACGAACTCGATCTTCTGCTCGGCGGCAGCTTCCATTGCCAGTCCCATTGTGCTGATGTACGTGTACGAGCGACAGCCAATGTCCTGGATGTCGTAGACGAGGATGTCGATCCCCTTGAGCATTTCCGGTGTGGGCTTGCGTGTCTTGCCGTAAAGTGAGTAGACCGGAAGCTTCGTGAGCGCATCAGTGTACGATTCAACTTTTTCTCCGGCTGCATGGTCGCCACGTACGCCATGTTCGGGTCCGTAGAGAGCAACCAGTTTCACTTCCTTCGCGTCGAAGAGGATGTCGATTGTTGATTTGAGCTTTGAGTCAACACCCGTGGGGTTGGTGATGAGTCCGACATGCTTGCCGCGGAGGATGTCGAAGTTTCGGTCACGCAGGATTTCGATTCCCGTCTTCACTGCCGGTGCCTGAGCCGAGAGGTTGTTGTGAAGGAGGACTGAAAACAAGATGCAGAGTGTTCGTTTCATGGCATCTCCGGAGTGTTGATTCAATATAGGAGAGTAAGGTCGGTAACGCAACCGGCGTTGCCGGAAGGATTTTCATTTCGCCTCCAAAATCTCTATATTGATGCCCGACGCACGACAGCATGCTCCTGATCCAATAATCCATCTATCCACTTGTCCACCATCCATTCTAGATTCTTCTCTTGCCAAAGACACTGAACATCTTCTTCGTAGGCGATATTGTCGGCCAACCCGGGCTCGAGCTTGCCATCACGCTCGTTCCCAATTACATCAAGAAGTACAGCGTTGACTTCCTCATCATCAATGGTGAGAACACGACGGAGGGCAAAGGCATTGCAGAAGAGCATGCCAAGAAGATCTTCGAGCTTGGAACGCACGTTATTACAACAGGCAACCACGTGTGGGATCGCTGGGACAGTAGGAAAGTGCTTGGGGCTGATAGGCGCATCCTCAGGCCGCTGAACTACCCTCGTGAGAATGGCGGCAACGGGTACATTGTGGTTGACCTGGGGGAAAAGGGGAAGGTCGGCGTGCTTAACGTCCAGGGTCGGGTGTACATGCAGCCGATCGACGATCCGTTCAAGACCGCCGACTGGGCGATTTCCAAGATGCACGAGGAGACGAAGGTGATCTTCGTGGACTTCCACGCCGACGCGACAGCTGAGAAGATGGCGATGGGTTGGCATTTGGATGGCAAGGTGACTGCGGTGATTGGGACGCACACCCATACCCCGACTGCCGACGGTCGCATCCTTCCCCGTGGCACTGCGTTTCAGTCTGATGTTGGGATGACGGGTCCTTATGATTCCATCCTCGGCATGAAGAAAGAGCAGGCCCTGAAGCGGATGATTCTCCAGACGCCGCACAAGTACGAAGTCGCCTCACACGATGTTCGCCTCTGTGCGGTCTACGTGCAGGCGGATGTGGAGACGGGCAGGGCATTGAAGATGGAGAGTGTCGTATTTCCGGCGTTTGGATAGGATCGAACCACCAAGACCCCAAGACACGAAGGAAGAGTTGAGTGGAGCCTGTGAGCGTTCCAATTATCAAAAACGGCATCAAGCGTTTCATCCTATGA
>CAYHRX010000504.1:0-2942 GCA_964359075.1 uncultured Chitinophagales bacterium | reverse complement strand
TTCGGCAAGCGTCGCGAGCTAATCGAAGAGGCACGGCGACGCACTGTGGATAATCCAAATGACTACGTCCATCACATTTATGGTGAACACGAAGCCGGGGGGACTGCGTACATGTACCTCTCAAAAGTTCCTTTTGAACAGGTCGGCTTCCGGACGGATCTTGACATGGCTTCCTATCCTGAGTTGAGCAAAGATTATCTCTATGCTGTTCCGATTGTGCTGACGCTTTGGCCGGCGTTTCTCCTCGCACTCAGCAACTCAACCAAAGGAGACGTTGAGCAAAGTGGAAACGGAGGAACCCATGAATAATGGAACTCGATCTCTCGCCCTGGTCGTCGGCGAATCCAAGCGCTTCGCAGCGTTTCTCTTCAGCGAACTAAAGCCCAAAGGACGAATCCTCACGCCGTTCAACATCATTGCGGGGATCATTCTCCTGGTCGCGGCAGTTCTGTTGACTATCCGTTTCACGAAGGGTCTCGCATCGACAACAAACCTCTCACAGGATTTCCCGTGGGGCATCTGGATCGGATTCGATGTGATTACAGGAGTTGCCTTCGCGGGCGGGGCATACGTGGTCACGTTCATGGTCTATGTAATGCGTCTGGAGAAGTACCATCCCATCGTGCGGATGACCGTGCTGAACGGGTTTCTTGCGTACGTGTTTTATGCCGGCGCACTTCTGTTTGATCTCGGTCGCCCGTGGAATGTCATCAATCCCATCATCGGGAATTCATTTGGCGTAAGCTCTGTCATGTTCCTGGTTGCCTGGCACTTCATGCTCTACATGATCACAGAGTTCATTGAGTTCTCACCAGCAATCGCCGAGTGGCTTGGGTGGAAGCGTGTCCGTAAATTCCTCGGTTCACTCACACTTGGAGCAGTGATTCTCGGGATAACGCTCTCGACACTGCATCAGTCGGGACTTGGAGCGCTCTTCCTGATGGCAAAGAATAAAATCCATCCTCTCTGGTATTCGGAGTTCATACCGATTCTCTTCTTCGTGTCCAGCATCTTTGCCGGCCTCTCCATGGTAATCTTTGAGGGGAGCATCAGTCAGCGAGTGTTCAGGACTCAGATCAGTCCTGGCCACCGGACTGGCCATGATGATATCGTTATCGGACTTGCGCGCGTGTGTGCTGGAACAATGTACGTCTACTTCTTCTTGAAAGTGCTTGTCTTCGTTCATGGGCAACAGTGGACGTACATCAACACACCCCTGGGGTATTGGTTCCTCGTGGAGATCGTCGGCTTTGTGCTGATCCCTGTCAGGCTCTTTACCCAGGCGGTCCGGTTCGGCAATCTCTCGTTGATCCGTGTGGCCTCAGTGCTGACGTTGATTGGGATTGTTTTGAACCGACTCAATGTCTCAGTTATCGCGTACAAATGGTACGCACCTGAGCACTATGTTCCTTCCTGGATGGAAATCGAAATCACCCTGGCGGTGGTCGTGGCCGAGATCCTGGTACTCCGCTGGGTTGTGAACAGGATGCCGATTCTCAGGGAATCTCCACAGTGGGCGAGAGACGGGAAGGGCACGAGAGAGGTCGAGTTTGTCATACGAAAGGAGGAAGAAAAGCAATGGGCGACGTCTACGTAGATCTTTTTGCGACCAAGGGGCTTGAGTATCTGTTAGTCATCGCATTCCTCGTCACACTTGTGGTCTTCTGGAGGTTGCTGAACAGACAGGGACGGCCAGCAGCGACTAGTCCGGCAAGGCCATCACGCGTCGAATGGTTTACGCTCGTGGACAATCTCTATTACCATCAGGGCCATAGTTGGGCGCGGGTCGAAGATGGCGAGGTTGTGGCGGTGGGGATAGATGACTTTGCCCAGAAACTCCTTGGCAAGCCGGATGCACTCGAGCTGCCTCCTGTGGGAAGTCGACTCGAGCAGGGTGCGAAAGGATGGACGCTCAGGATTGGCTCTATCTCCGTCAACCTCCTGTCGCCTGTGGATGGACAGGTATCCGCTGTGAATGAAGAAGTGCTGAAGTCGCCAGAGCTCATCACAACGGATCCTTATGGAAAGGGCTGGCTTCTGAAGGTGAAGGCTTCGAAGCTCAACAGAGACCGGAAGAATCTCTTGAGCGGGGAGTTGGCAAGTGCATGGATGGATCAGACCGTGGATGCGCTTCGCAGGAGGATGTCAGGCAATCTTGGCGTGGCGCTTCAAGACGGTGGTATGCCTGTGAGCGGATTTGTGAGGAATCTCTCCCCGGATAAGTGGGACGAGTTCGCCTCGGAATTTCTTCTCAGCAAATAGGGAAAGGCTCTTCAGTGGGGGTTGCCGTGGTTGTCCACTGCAGAAATCCATCCATTAAGATTGATTCACCACTTTTAGGAGGAGTTTTTGTTATGCTGCCAAAAGAACTCACGGCGCTTGAAGTGCTTGGCGTTGCCATTCGCGCGGAAGTCGACGCGCAGGACATGTATCGCGAAATGGCTCAACGCATTTCCAACCCCAGGGCAAAAGAGCGGTTCTACTTGTTGGTCGCTGAAGAGACGCAGCACCAACACCTCCTGGAGCACAAGTACAAAGAGATGTTTCCAGATGTTCCGCTGAGACTTCCCCCGTCCCAGCTGCCATCGCATGTAGCCACCGCTGAACTTCGGAAGGATCTGAGCTTGAGAGAGGCACTTGCCGTTGCCATTCAAGAGGAACGGCGTGTGCGGGACCACTATCTCGAGTCAGTCCCACACGTCGAAGATTTGACGGGAAAGTCGATGCATCCGAACTACTACGAAGATGTTGCTGAGCCTTGGCGGGAAGAACTAGCAGGGTGTTGAAAAACAGAATTCTTGGCCACGGAGACACAGAGGCACAGAGTGAATGTGATGAAAAGAGTTCAAGAATCAAACCTACTTTTCCTCGGTGTCTCCGTGACTCCGGTACGCCACGAGGCGTGCGTAGCAACAACAATCACCTCTATGGATGAAAGAACC
>CAYHRX010000503.1:0-2952 GCA_964359075.1 uncultured Chitinophagales bacterium | reverse complement strand
GCCTGAGACTCGATAGCTGCAATGTTCCTCAACATGAATCCTGTACACTGAGTTGAGAGTCTTCACGTACACAATGTCTCCAACCCGAAGGTCATCTCGCCGCACCATGTGCAACTGTTCTGACCGTTGAACGATGTGTTCCAGACTCAATCCAAACTGTTCCATCGAATTCTATTTGAATGCCTTTCCTACCAGCACATCAAAATGTTCCACTGTCGGGTCTTCGCTTGTTGCTGCCAGACCGCTTTGCAGCTTCTGCTCCTTAAGCTTCCAGCGATAGAACTCCGACAGCGTGTCCTGCTGTGATTCCAGAAGGCGGGCAAACAGTCCGCTCTGCTCATAGTTCTCAGCGTCATCCTTGCTCTCCCAGCTTGTCACAGAGATGACTTCATCCTTCCTATCTGATCGCTCAGTCAGGTAAATGTAGCGACAGCCTTTGACCTTGCGGAGTGCGGGAATGACCTGCCCGGAATAGAGGCGCTTGAACTCTTCGAGCTTGCCGGGACGAAGTTTCAGCGAGACGATGCGCACCCACATGGGGCCGCGCTCTTTTTGCTGAGAGGCAAGTTCATCACTCCTTGCAGCAACTGGAAGCTTACTGATAACGGGTTCCTCGGGGATCGGAACGTATTCGAGAGTCAAATCCTTGGAAAGCTGGAGCCTCGATTCTGAAGACTCCAGAAGGTAGGGGCGTGTTTCTTCAAGGAGGGCTGCAAACAATCCGCTGCGTTCGTACCCCTCGGCGTCCTCCATGGTGTCCCATAACGTTAATGATATGCACTCTTCAGGATGGTGCGCGCTCTGCATCAACCCGGCGTAGCGGCAGCCATACACTCCTCCCAGCGTCGCGATGACACGTTGCCTATAGTGTTCTCGGAGCCGATCGAGATGTCCCTGCTTTACTTTTACCTGAACCAAACGCATGAACATAGGCGTGGCTCCTTTCCACGTACGTATTCGATGTGGCTTGCTGTTGGGCCGCTGAAGCGGAGACTGGTGGTCCCGAAGTTTACAAGGAACTAGGCGCCCATCGATGGCAACGCATGAAGAGACGAAGTGTCGGTCTGAAACAGGCGAGCCTATTTGAAACTTGCGAGAGCTGCCTTCCGCGTATCGTGCACGTCGAACACGAGCGTGAGCTTTGTGATGACAAAAATGCTATCGATGTTCTTGTTGATTCCGCACAGCTTCAATTGCCATGCGCGCTTTGTGTAGCTTGTGTGTCCATACATCAACACGCCGATCGCCGTGCTGTTCAAATAGTTCACACCACTCAGATCGATCAGCAGCTTGCTGTATTCACGATCAACAAATCCGGAAATTGCCTGCCGCAGCTTGTCGGTTTCATCGCCGCCAACAAGTGAGCCTTTCGCTTCAATCAACCCCACTCCACCATCGAGCGTTGATGTTTTGACTGACATTGATGCCTCCATGTATTACGCGAGAAGATTGTTGGTTCGTTGGTGCTATGATATATCCGCAGAGTCTCGGCCCTCCTCGCCGCACTGTCTCTTCACTACCATCAGCGTGATATCATCCATCTGAGGCGCGGCACCGGCATGGGACTTTACCGCATCGACAATCGAGTCAATCAATGTGGAAGCGCTCTCCTCTCTGTGGGCCAAGATGACTTCCTGTAGTCGTGTCTCTCCAAATTGCACCTGATCCGAGTTCATTGCTTCGGTAACGCCGTCAGAGAAGACGACCATGATATCTCCAGACTTCAATGTGACACAATCATCTTGAAACGGGAAGTATTCGAGCATGCCGAGCATTATGCCTCCCGTGCTCAGCCTGAGCAAAGCTCCTTCCGAAGAGAACAGGATCGGGTGTTCATGGCCTGAGTTTGCGTACAACAACGTATGATTGCGCACATCGAGTATTCCATAGAACAGCGTAACAAACTTCTCCGCACTCGTGCTTTGAAACAGCAGCCGGTTTGATCGGACTGTACACTCTTGCGCCGTGAGACCCATCAGCGCGTGGCTGCGCAACGTCGCCTGCACATTCGACATCAGCAATGACGCCGGCAGTCCTTTGCCCGACACATCTCCAAGACAGACCGCGAGGCGATGTTCGTCGATGATGATGAAATCGAAGTAATCGCCTCCAACACTCTGAGCCGGGATGGTCTTGCCTGCAATGTCATACCCTTTGACCACAGGCACCGACTTGGGAAGGAGTTCAACCTGGATCTTCGCTGCCAGCCTGAGCTCCTCCTGCATCTTCAGGAGCTGTTTCTCCCGCTCATTCAGGCGTGCGTTCTCGATCACCTGCGCAGACTGCGCGGCAATAATCGCCAGGAGCCGCTGATCGCCATCAGTGAACTGCTTCCCCTCTTTCTTATTGTACGCCGTGAGGACACCTTTGAGCTCGGACTTAACCATGAGTGGCACACAGAGGAGCGACTGCACGGAATCATCCCATCGCATGCCGGAAAAACGAGGATCGTCCCGTGGCGAATTCATCAGCAGCGGCTTCTTGTTGAGATACATCCACCCTATGAGGGTCTGGTTGAGGCGGAGTTGTTCGTGCTCATGAGAGGTGGCCATCTCCCGGACCAATGTCTTCATCGGATCACTTCCGCGAGGATCAACAAGATGTATAACGCCCTGTTCAGCGCTCACGGCGCGGAGTGATTTTCGAACAATGGTGCTAATGATCTCCTGCGGATCAAGAGAGGCACCGACAGCCCGAGCGAGCTCGTTCAGGATTGAGAGTTCTTCAATCGCATGCCTAAGCCGGCGGTTTTCATCGATGAGCGACTGGAGCTGTATGGTTTGGTGTAGCTCTTCGGTCATCAGATTGAGTTGGATTGAAAGGAGCCGGATACCGGCAAACGACCGCGGTACCTGAATGATAATACAGAATGAGTGAGCGAAAATCAACAGTGAGGGCGAACCCAGCGCAGGCCCAACTTCTCGTCATGCCTTCGGTCTGACTTTCGGCAAG
>CAYHRX010000502.1:0-2957 GCA_964359075.1 uncultured Chitinophagales bacterium | reverse complement strand
CGACTTCGCCCTGGCGCGGTACAACGCCAACGGCAGCCTGGACACCTCCTTTGGCACAGGGGGCAAGGTGACCACCGACTTCGGCGGCTCCGAATCCGGCCGGTCCGTGGCCATCCAGGGCGACGGCAGGATCTTGGTAGCTGGGCAAAGGTCCAACAACTTCGCCCTAGCGCGGTACAACGCCAACGGCAGCCTGGACACCTCCTTTGGCACCGGAGGAAAGGTGACCACCGACTTCGTAGACGAGGATCAGGGCTGGTCTGTGGCCATTCAGAGCGACGGCAAGATCGTCGTGGCAGGGGTGGGGGACTGTAACGTCTACAACTGGACGCCCAGCGCCTGCGACTTCGTCGTGGCGCGCTACCTGGCGGCGGAACCGTCTCCGACTGGTTTGACCAAAATCTCCCCGGATAATAATCCTCTCCCTGCATTCAAATGGAACGCGGTAGCCGGCGCTGCCTATTACGAGGTAAAGATGGACTCAGGACCCTTTACCAACATCGGGAATAGGCTCACCTACGTTCAACCAACAGTTATTGCCAAGGGCTATCATGCTTTCTCTGTTCGAGCGATAGATGTCGGCAGTAATGCTGGACCCGCTACGAGTGTCGACTTCTATGTGAGTGTGGTGGCCGATCTTACCACGGCCAGAATAGTCTTCATCTCCAACAGAGATGGCAATTGGGAAATCTATTCGATGAAGGCGGATGGAAACAACCAAACAAGGCTCACGGAAAACTCTACAGGTGAATGGGGACCGAAGTGGTCTCCTAATGGCGACAAGATTGTGTTCAGTTCAGGTAGAGATCCTAGCGAAGAAATCTACGTAATGAATTCTGACGGCAGTAGCCAAACAAGACTCACGAATAACCTCGCAGAAGATGCAAGTCCAGCTTGGTCTCCCGACGGCAGAATGATCGTTTTCTCATCGAACCGTGACGGCAACCATGAGATCTATGTAATGAATGTTGACGGCAGTGGGCAAACAAACCTTACGAACAGCAGTGCGGATGATTTTCATGCCAATTGGTCTCCTGACGGCAGTAGAATCGCGTTTGCCTCCAATCGAGATGGCACCTCCGATATCTATGCTATGGATACCGATGGTAGTAATCAGATCAGACTTACCAACAATCCTGCGCATGATAATGTTCCAGCATGGTCTCGTGATGGTGGAACGCTAGTCTTCTCATCTCGCCGTGACGGCATTGGCACTTGGGAGATCTATTCAATGAATCCTGATGGTGGTAGCCAGACACGGCTCACCCATAATTCTTGGGAAGACCTTAACGCCCAATTCTCTCCCGATGATACCAAGATCATCTCTACATCTGGTTTCGAAGGCAACTATCAAATCTATGTTATGAATGCGGGTGATGGCAGCCAGACTGGGCTTACTAGTGGTCCAGGCTCCAATCAGAATCCCTCTTGGTCACCATTCTTAGCCGATTCAACTCCCCCCCACGATATTATCCCGCCGCCGAGTCTGGAATGGCCAGGTGACGGCGACACAGGTGTCGTACTAGCGCCAGACCTCACTTGGTCTGCCGTGAGCGGCGCCACTTCCTACCGGATCATGGTGGCTGCGGACCCTAGCGTCCTCCCAACAGTCCCCACAGAGGCCACCTGTTCCGGCTGTGTGGTGAACGCGACCACAACCGAGGTGTCGTACACGCCCGCCGCTGACACGCTCATGCCAGGTGTAACGTACTACTGGCAGGTGCATGCCAGGAGCGCGACGCAGTACGGGGCGTGGTCCGACAGATGGAGTTTCACCACGCTAGCTTCCCCGGTTGCTCAGTTCACTTACAAGGCCAAGTACTCGTCATGGGCCAATCCTGTGCCCGAGGAGCCAATAGAGTTGGACGCGTCGGGCTCTTATGACCCTGACGGAGGAGGCATTGTGACCTACAGGTGGGTCTTCTTCCTACCGACAGGCGAGCCCCTCAGCGAACTTGAAGGTCCAGACAAGCAACAGGTTGAATACAGCTTCCCTCGCGAAGGTGCGTACCCTGTGCTGCTGATCGTCACGGACGATGACGGACAGCCGAACTGGACACAGCAGGACGTCAAGGTCGAGGGTTTCTCCTTTGCCATCATGACCGACCTTCATATCGGCCGTGGGTACCCGGACTATGGCGGAACAGGGTTGAATGACGCAGGAACAACGGGACAGGACTACTACCTCACAGAGCGGCTGGAGAACCTAGTCCAGGCCATAATCGACCTGAAGAAAGCTGAGAACATTAGGTTCGTTGCCGTTCTCGGAGACATCGCTGATACGGCAGAGTATTCTGAATTCGACGAGGCAAAGCGCATTCTTCAGAGACTGGATGAAGAGGGCATACCATACGTTCCTCTGATAGGGAACCACGATGTGTGGCCATACACAGAAAAAGACGTGTGGCCCGACACCGAGGGAGAGGAAGCCGACTTTCCTGTAGCTGACTACTACTTCCGCAACATCTTCGTCAAGGAAAGGACGGAGACACTGAAAGGAGCATTTCAGGACTGGGAGAGCCCGCTGATACCACAGGAAGTGAGTTGGTGGGACCCTCTTGGATTCAGGAAGGAGTGGACTTCGTTCTTGCAGAACTATTCCTTCCGCATGGGGGGCGTGAACTTCGTGGCCCTCGACTTCGGCGCCAGGGAACCCGCTGCATTGGGGGGAAAGGGCGTGGGCTCTGACGCCGTCCTGTGGCCCGAGACCGATCGGTGGCTTCGGGACCACTTACAGGAGGGGAAGCCAACGGTTCTACTGTCCCATCATCCACTCACAGGCAACGCAATAAACGCTTTTGAGCCTGGTCACTGGGTCTGCATCCCAATCTGCATATACGTGCCAGGGGAACTTGATCGAGTTTCAGACATCATCGAGAACAGTGAGAGTAATGTGTTGGGAAGCTTCGCGGGCCACATCCACGGATGGTACCCACTTTTCATGGATGCTAACAAAG
>CAYHRX010000501.1:0-2975 GCA_964359075.1 uncultured Chitinophagales bacterium | reverse complement strand
GGCGGATGGACCCGATCCTGCGCAAACTGGGCGATGTCGGGCACGTTGGGGCTGAGTTTTACGAAAACAGGGATTTTCACCGCTTCCTTAGCCGCCTTTGTCGTCTCGACGACGGAATTCACGTCGTTGGAGTGGTGTGTCGAGAGCTCGAGCGCATCTGCCCCCGCCGCCGCGACCTTTGGCGCGACCTTCCGAACTTCATCTGCACTGTAACCCACGCTCACTATCAGCGGCAGTCCAGTCTTCTTCACCTTTGGAAATTCAGATTTTAGCCACTGATCGAGGGTGAGGTCGCTCCACAGCTCTGCGTTCATAAGACTGTCCCTGACTTTGATGATGCAGGGGCGAGGCACGTGCGCTGGCTCGGCGCTGATTGTCTTCGATACCAGACCTCCAGCGCCACCCTCTGCTACTCTCACCAGACTGTACCCATCGCGCGTAGTCGGACCAGATGCCGACAGGACGGGTGTTTTGAACTTAAGACCGCAGATTTCTACGGAGAGGTCCACCAAATAATCACCTTCCCGTCAGGCCAAGCTTCTGCCAGATCTTCTCCGCAGATTTCATTGCCAGCTTCACAGCCTCGGCCTCATCCATCGTCTGGACCTTTCTGTCTTGCATTATCACGTTCCCGCCTACGATCACCGTCTCCACATTGCACCCGCTCACCCCATCCACGACGTGTCCGATAGCGCTATCGGTGCGTAATGGTGTCGAGGTAAGCGATGGGTCGACGATTATAATATCCGCTAACTTCCCGTGTTCGATGGAGCCGAGCTCGTTCTGAAGCCCATACAGCTCCGCTCCACGAATCGTCGCCATTTCCAGCGCTTCCATTGCAGAGATTGCTCGCGGGTCTCGGAGGGCGACCTTCTGGAGGAGATGGGCCGCCCGTATGTTCTCGAACCCGTCGAGGACATATCCATCATTGCCCAGCCCAACTGGGATGCCCATGGAGAGCATCTTTGTCACAGGCGCCGCACCAACCGCGTTCAACATATTACTCATCGGGTTATACGCCACCGTTGCGCCCGTCTTCTTGATGATCCGCAGCTCATCATCATTGACGTGCACGCAGTGCGCCAGCACGACATCCGGCGCGAGCAGGCCTACATCATTCAACCGCTCGATGGTCCGCTTTCCGTATCGCTCGTAATTATGGTAGACGTCGTCCAATCCCTCCGAGGCGTGGATGGTGACGGGGGTCTTGTAGCGGCTCGCCAGCTCCCTGACGTAGCGAAACAGCTCGTCTGAAACAGTGAAAGATGCATGGATGCTGAACATCCCTTGCACGCGACGTATCCGCTCCTTCTTCAGATTCCGTATCAATCGCTCGTTTTCCTTGGTGCCCTTTGCTCCCTCTGCGTGGGTACGGCGCTCGGTGGCCTCAAACGAGATGATGCCGCGGATGCCGGACTGCTCGACCGCGGAGGCGATCCGATCCAGCACACCTACTATGGTGTTAGGTCCTGAGAAGGTGTCAGCTAATAGCGTGGTGCCTGTCTTTATGAGCTTCAGGCAGGAAAGCAGAGCGCTTGCGTACGCGTCCTCCTTCGTCATCGCATCTTCCATCGGCCACAACCCGTGTTGTATGGCCTGGGAGAAATCTGTGGGGGGTTCCACTTTCAGAGGAGCACCGCGCATTAACACGCGATAGAGGTGGGTGTGGGAACATATGAGACCCGGCATGACGATCTTGCCGCGGGCGTCGATAACCTCCTCAGGCTTGCCCTTTCCAGCCAAACCGTGCTTCACGGATACTATGCGACCGTCCTCAACAGCTACAGAACCATCGGCTATGACACGGCGGTCCTTGTCCATCGTTACGACCAAACCGTTTTTAATCAACATGTCCACCATCTCAATCCCTGTGAAGGAAACTGTGGGGGCAGATTTAACTCTGCCGCAGGATTTTATTTGCTGCTAATTCCGACAAGCGCGAAAGACAGATAAAACCCGCAGAGAACTGGAGTATGATGGACATGTCTGAATTCTCGACGATGGCGATGGCCAGACTCATACGAAAAGCCGCCAAGGTCCGCGTCTCCCGCAGCGCTGCCCTGGAGCTCAGCGCCGTGCTAGAGGAATATGCCACAAAGATATCTGGCGAAGCCCTCAAACTAGCCCAACACCGCGGAGCCAAAACTTTGAATGAAAACGATGTTCGCTCGGCTGCCACAGGGATGCGTAAGTAAATGGGAATATCGTTTGAAAACTTGTCCTAACCCCCGCAGTTTTCACTTTTGCGCAGCCTTCTCCAACATTTTCCAACGAACGCTGAGAAACTTCAGGACCCGGGCCACGTCCCATGGTCTCCAACATATTGGCAGCTCGGTGCCCGAGACCCCGCGAATGAGCCTGTTGTCCTCCACTCCCGGGACTAGGCCAACAACTGGTTTGTCTTTAGTTTTCTTAGCGACTCCGGCGACACCCGAAATATCCTCCGGCCTGAAAATTGTCGACTTGGTCGCACTTATCACGGCTATGCCGTCCACCGCTTTGTCTGATGCCACCTGCTCCACCACGAACTTGTAAACGTCCTCTCTGGCATCAGGTCCTAGATCTATGAAATTTGAGATCTTCACGTTCGGGTACTTCTTGGAGATTTTTTCAACGATCTCATCCGACGGTTCCGCAGGCACCAACCCCTCGTTCACGAGCGACCTCATCACGAGCTTTGCTTGACCTGGTACGTTCGTTATGACCGCCACGCGATTCCCGCGCATAGGCGGCTGCTTCGCCAGGCCTTCAGCAACTGCTAAGAGCTCATCAACGCTCCGTGCCTGAAACGCCCCGACCTGCTTGAGCGCAGCATCGAATATTTTGTCCTCCATGCCTCCCTTGAAAATTACCACTGGCTTGGACTTAGTGACCTCACCAACCGCCCCAACCAGCCTTCTGCCGTCCCTGATCGTCTCGAGGTAAATGCAGATCGCCTTGGTCTCCTTATCCTGCGCGAAATACTGGAGCAGCTC
>CAYHRX010000500.1:0-2979 GCA_964359075.1 uncultured Chitinophagales bacterium | reverse complement strand
TCCTCTGTCGCCATCCCAATCACCGACGTTTCTGTAGCTGCGGAACCACGGACGGAGACTCATATTCCTGAGTTCGACCGCGTGCTGGGAGGAGGAATTGTTCCAGGCTCTGTCGTGCTTGTTGGCGGAGATCCCGGCATCGGGAAGTCGACGCTGATGATGCAGATGGCGTCGACACTTGGCTCGCAGGTGATACTGTACGTGACCGGCGAGGAATCCGTCAACCAGATAAAGATGCGTGCTGACCGATTGGAGATGAAGCCCTCCGAACGGCTGCTCTTGCTTGCCGAGACGAACCTCGATGTCATCAGCGCGTTAATCGAGAAGACCGATCCCGACCTGATTATTGTTGACTCCATCCAGACAATGTTCCGCGCTGACTTCGAGAGTGCTCCGGGTACCGTGAGCCAGGTGCGTGAGGCAACTGCGCTCTTCGTGCGCTACGCCAAGACTCGCAACATCCCGGTGTTCCTCATCGGGCATGTCACCAAGGAAGGTGTGATTGCCGGGCCGAGAGTTATCGAGCACATGGTTGACACCGTATTGCAGTTCGAGGGAGAGCAGCACTACGCGTACCGCATCCTGCGGGCATTGAAGAATCGCTTCGGCTCGACCAACGAGATCGGTATCTTCGAAATGCACGACAAAGGACTCAAGGAAGTAACGAATCCCTCCGAGGCCTTCCTCGCGGAACGAAGGACCGACGCCTCCGGCTCAACTGTAGTTGCGAGCATTGAAGGTACACGGCCGTTGCTGGTCGAGGTGCAGGCGCTTGTTGCACCGACAAGCTATGGTATGCCGCAGCGGTCCTCAACCGGCTTCGATGCAAAACGCTTGCAGATGCTGCTTGCTGTACTTGAGAAGCGCGTAGGTCTGCATGTTGGTCAGTATGATGTGTTTGTCAACGTTGCTGGCGGCATCCGGGTTGATGAGCCGGCTGTCGATGTCGGCATGGCGCTCTCGATTGTCTCGAGTATGAAAGACGCACCCGTTGATTTTCGCACCGTGGCTGTTGGTGAAGTGGGACTGGGCGGAGAAATCCGGATGGTGAGCCAGATCGAGAAACGCATTGCCGAGGCAAGAAAGCTCGGCTTCAAACGTTTTATCCTTCCGAAAAACAACTTGAAACTCCGCAACGGGGAAATTGAGCTGGTGGAAGTCGAAGCCATAGACCAGGCAATCGGCGCCGCCCTGAAGTTGAGTTAGCCCGCCGTGCATCCCTCATGACGAAGACTCTTATCAAGGCACACATCATAGTGACGATGGATCGCGCCCGGAGTGTAATCCGCAACGGCGGTATTGTCCTCACCGACAATCGAATTGAACGTGTGCTTACGGAGGCTGAACTCAAGGCAGTAGCGGGGTTTGACGGCGAAATTGTTGACGCAACGAGGCTGGTGGCGATTCCGGGGTTTATCCAGACACACATCCACCTTTGCCAAACGCTCTTCCGCGGGCTCGCGGACGACCTTGCACTGCTTGACTGGCTGCAACTGAAGATCTTTCCCTTCGAGGCGGCTCACAGCGCGACTTCAATGCATGCATCGGCGATGGTTGGCATTGCCGAACTCATCCGGTCCGGGACGACGACGATTCTCGACATGGGAAGCATTCACCATGAAGAGGAAGTCGTCCGCGCAATTGATGAGACTGGCCTCCGCGCCTTCGTTGGCAAAGCGATGATGGATGTGAACGAGCTCTATCCGGGATTGAAGGAGCCGACAAAAGAGTCGCTGGCGACGACGCTTCGCCAAGCTGAGCAGTGGCACAAGACTGCAGGCGGGAGAATCCAATATGCCGTGGCGCCGCGTTTCGTTCTCTCATGCACCGATGCCCTGCTCAAAGAAGCGTACGAGATGACAACGGCGTTCCCGGGGATGCTGTTCCACACACATGCGGCAGAGAATCGTATTGAGATGGATGCAATAAGAAAGAGATGCAGGATGGACAACATCGAATTCTTCGAATCCATAGGTGTCCTTCAGACAAACACATGCCTTGCCCACTGTATCTGGCTGAATGACCGCGAAGTTCACATGCTTGCCGAGCGTAAAGCAAAGGTCGCACACTGTCCGTCATCCAATCTTAAGCTCGGATCGGGCGTCGCGCGGATCCCTGAGCTTCTGGCGAAGGGTGTGACTGTTTCTCTTGGTGCAGACGGCGCTCCCTGCAACAACACGCTTGACATGTTCGAAGAGATGAGACTCGCGGCACTCATGCAGAAGCCGGTGCACGGCGCGCATGCGATGAATGCACAGACAGTGTTTGAGATGGCTACGGTTGGCGGGGCCACAGCACTCGGACTTGAGCAAGACATTGGCAGCATTGAAGCAGGCAAGATGGCGGACCTAGTGCTGCTTGACATGAACAATTCCTGGAACCCGCTCGGCCTTGACGGGGAGGATCGTGTGTACTCCAGCATTGTCTACTCAGGCTCCCCGGAAAATGTGCACAGTGTGCTTGTGGACGGCCGATGGCTGTACAAGAAGAGGGACCATACCACGCTGGATGTTGGGAGAGCTGTGAGTAGTGCAAAGGATGAGCTCCGTCTTTTGCTTCAGCGAGTTTGTTGATCTTTGAATCGAGAAATAGATATGAAACAGCTTGTGCTCGCAACGAACAACAAACACAAGGCAGAGGAGTTCGAGGCACTCCTCAATGATCTCTCGCTTGAGGTGCTGTCACTCGACAGGTTCCCACAGGTCGGCGAGATCGTCGAAGATGCCGACACACTTGAAGGCAACGCGGAGAAGAAAGCGAAGGGCGAGTATCCCGGCTGCCGCCAGTACGCTGACTTCCGCGTGATGCTCGAAAAGGAGAAGGCGATCGACGCCGTGGTCGTTGCCACCCCCGACCACGTGCACGCCGCTGCGACGCTGGCGGCGATTCGCCTCGGCAAGCATGTCTACTGCGAGAAGCCGCTCACCCACACGGTCGAGCAGGCACGCCGGGTCACCGAGGAGGCTCGCCGCACCGGCG
>CAYHRX010000499.1:0-2982 GCA_964359075.1 uncultured Chitinophagales bacterium | reverse complement strand
GGGGCCGCGGCATCTTCGTTGTATGGATCAAGGGCAGCTGCGGGCGTCGTGCAAATTACAACAAACCGGGGCGCTTATCTTCCCGACGGTGAAACTCGCGTGACATTCCGAAATGAGTATGGACAAAACTCGAGCGTCAAGAAGATCTCACTTTCCAAGCGACACAGTTTCAAATACAATCCAGCTCGGCCGGATAGCCCGTGGGTGAACTATGCTGGCTTGATGGTGTCACGTGCAAGCAGGGTACACGATACACTCTGGCGAACTGGTCCGCAGGGAGCCGTTGGCGCTGCCTTTACGGCTTTCAAAGACAAGGAGTACGCCGGCAAGCTGTACGACCAGCTCGATGAATTCTATGATGCGGGCTTCTATTACACAAACTCACTCTCCATCACCCACAGGAGCAGAGCAACCAACTTCTTGGTCTCCTTCAACAACAGGCGAGAGTCTGGAATTATTGAAGGGAACGACGGATACACCAATCGTGGCATTCGCCTTAATGTCGATCATAGGTTCTTAGAGGGACTCGATGTGTCGGTGAGCGGCTTCCATTCTTCATCCTATCGAGACGACCTCGGGGGAAATACACTTTTCGCATTGACATTTATGCCGCCTGACGTCGATCTCCGGCAACCGAACGCGGACGGTCAGCCATACAACATTTACCCAGACCCCGGTCAGTCCCTCGAGGAGAATCCTCTGTACGCTGTTCACTTTGCTCAGTTCGATCAAAAACGAAAGCGTACGTTGGGAAATATGCTCCTCCGCTACGCGCCATTTAAGTGGTTTGATATAGAAGGGGGCTTGAGTTACGACCGGTTAGACCAGGTGTATTCGACCTATTATCCGAAGGGCTACAAGACTGTGAATGCCACATCCATTACCAACGTTGGGGGGGTCACAAAATCGACGCTTGGGCAGGACGCTCTCAACGGTGGTTTGAACCTCTCATTTAACCGTGAGTTCGGTGATCTCTCGGCACGGGCAAAGGTACGGTACGCCTTTGAGTCGCAGAACAGCCGTTCAGAGGCCGGATCGGGCACCAAGCTCGCTGTTCAGGATGTACCGAGTCTGACCGTTACCACTGAGGCAAAGAACGTTTCCTCGAGCCAAACAGAAATAAAATCAGAGGGCTACTATTTCATCACAGGATTTGATTATCAAGGGAAGTACATCGCTGACTTTCTCATACGCAGAGACGGGAGTTCCTTGTTTGGTCCCAACCAGCGATGGCACACGTACTATCGCGCGAGCGGTGCGTATCGCATCTCGCAGGAGCCGTGGTGGCCCATACCTGAGATTAACGAGCTAAAGTTGCGGTACTCACTTGGCACCGCTGGAAACCGTCCAGCCTTTACTGCTCAATACGAGACATTTAACGTCTCCGCTGGCGTCATTTCAAAAGGGACACTCGGAAACAAAGACCTGAAGCCGGAATTGTCAACGGAGCAGGAGATTGGTCTGGAGGTTGGAATACTTGAACGATTCCTTCTGGAATTCACGTATGCAAGATCTGTCACCAAAGATCAAATCCTTCAAGTTCCGCTGGCGGGATTCTACGGCTTTAGCAGCCAGTGGAAAAATGCCGGTACGCTGGAGTCCAACACGATTGAAGCGAGCTTAAAGGCTTTCATCTTCCAGGAAAGGGATATCAGCCTGTCAGCAACGCTGCTCTTCGATCGCACACGACAGGAGATCACCGACTTTAACCTCCCACCGTATCGGACAGGTCCCAGTCAGCAATCGGGCGCTGTATTCTACGTACGGAAGGGTGAAGCACTCGGAACCTTCTACGGCATTAAGTGGATGAAAGGCCATGATGAACTACCTTCGTATCTGCAGGGCACACGCGATCAGTGGCAGGTCAATGATGATGGTTATCTGGTGCCCGTAGGAGCAGGAAACACGTGGCAAGAAGCCATTGCCAAGAAGCTTTGGGGCACAAGCGTTACATTGACCGGATCGGATGGAAAGACGTACACATTCCCCTGGGGCATGCCAGCCCGCTATCGAGACGGGACGGAAAACGACTTCGTGAAGATCGGGACGGCTATTCCCGACTTTAGCCTGGCGTTCAACACCACGTTCCGATGGAAAGGCCTCACCGTATTTGCATTGTTCGATGCACAAATCGGTGGAGAAATCTACAACCTTACGCGACAGTGGGCTTATCGGGATCATATGTCTGGTGAGAACGATCAGATCGGGAAGTCAGTCGAAACGAAAAAGCCCCTTGCGTACTACAGCACGCTCTACTCTACAAACGCAACCAATAGTCACTTTGTCGAGGACGGAACGTACCTGAAGTTCCGCGAGCTATCGGTCCGGTATACCTTCAACCGCGCGGACCTCGAACCATTCTTAGGTGGCTGGTTGAACAGAGTGACCGTGGGGCTCATCGGCCGTAACCTGATCACGTGGACGAAATACAAAGGATACGACCCCGAGGTCGGGAGCACATCTGGTCAGGGTGACGCCACGATCTATCGGTTCGATGGTTATTACTATCCGAACTACAGAACCATCACAGGAAGCTTAGAGATTGAGTTCTAATGCCAAACAACGCTCGATGAAGGAGAGTTCTATGAAAAAGATAAGTCTCGCATTGATATGCTCAGATCTCCTGCTCGCCCTCGTGATTGGTGGGTGTACGGACTTGGCCGTTCAGAACCTGGATCAACCCGACAGGGAACGAGCAATCTCCACGCCGCAAGATGTGGAATCCGTCATCTCAGGATCATTCCTGACCTGGTGGTCCGGAACTCAGAAGGACGCTAACTATCCAGCTCTCACTCTGAGCACCATGGCGGATGCCCACACCTCCTCATGGGGAAACTGGGGGATGCAAGACCTTAGCTCAGAACCTCGTGTCGCATTCAACAACAGCTCATCCTACGGTTATGCAGGCGTATGTGCTGACACGTGGTACGCGATGTACAGAGCGATCTCATCAGCCAATGATGGGCTTGCTGCAATTAACAA
>CAYHRX010000498.1:0-2987 GCA_964359075.1 uncultured Chitinophagales bacterium | reverse complement strand
TATTTTCATCGCCGTTCTCGTTATCGCCGGCTGCGGCGATGATCGAGTTCCGGATCACCGACTCACTGACCGAAGCCTCTTCACCAACTGAAGTGTACGGCCCAATCACACTGTTCGTCAACTTCGCTGTCGGCGCAATGTAGACCGGCTCAATGACGACAACCCCTTCAATGCGCCGTGGTGTCGACTTCTTCTCAAGCAGCGCACGGTTGGTCGAAAGCAGGGTCTCTGGTTTCCCGCAATCATACCAGCCCTCTACCATGAACGTCTTCAACTGTTCGCCTCGCTCAATCATCATCTGAAGCGCATCGGTGAGCTGGTATTCCCCCTTCGTCCTGATGCCTTTTTCCACAAGGTCGTTCAGGCACGAGATCAGGAGCTTCGGGTTCCGGATGAAGTAGAGACCGACAACTGCAAGGTTGCTCACCGGCTTCTCCGGCTTCTCCACAAGCTGTGCGATCACCCCATTCCTCATTTCAGCCACACCAAAGCGACGTGGGTCGTCAACCGCTTTCACCCCCAAGGAGGAGTAATTCTGGTGCAGCACAGGTGTCAGATCGACGTCGAAGATGGTATCACCAAGAATGATGAGCACCGGCTCATCATTCATTGTGTGGCGGGTAAGATAGATCGCATGCCCTAGCCCGAGACGTTCCTCCTGCTCAACATACTCCGCTCTGAATGCGGGATATGCAACGGAGACGTACTCTTTGATCTTGTCGCTCATGTGCCCGACGATGATCGTCCCTTCTCCAATGCCCTCGCCGATAATCTTGTCGAGGATATGGCCAAGGATTGGCTTGCCGGCAACATTCAACAGTACTTTGGGGAGCGTGAACGTGTGGGGACGCAGCCGGCTTCCAACACCGGCAACCGGGATTATTGCGCGCATCTAACGAGCTTCTGCAAGATACCAGCTGAAACTTCAGTTTGTTGCGTGTAAAGGTACGCAAGAATCCCAAGAGAAGCAAGGAAAGTCAGTCGCTGCGCGACATGAACACCCACAGTGCCCGGATGCCCTGCACTTCACCCACTCGCTCTG
The DNA here is from genome assembly GCA_964359075.1 of uncultured Chitinophagales bacterium. GTDB lineage: Bacteria > Bacteroidota > Ignavibacteria > UBA10030 > UBA6906 > UBA11986. The sequence continues at coordinate 1,945 of CAYHRX010000498.1, read as the reverse complement.
CTCGTTGATTATCACGGTCGAAATCGTTATCATTTTTTCAGCAGACCAAACTATCCATTCCCCAAGCCACCAATGCCCAAACCACACCCTGCGCGAACAACACCCTCGCGGAAGAAGCAGCACGTCGATATCACTCTCACACAAGACGTTGGGTTCAGGGCTAAAACCACCGGCCTGGAGAAATGGGAATTCGTCAACAACGCGCTGCCGGAGATCAACCTATCGGACGTCGACACATCGATCACGTTTCTCGGCCGAAGCCTTGCAATCCCCTTCATGATCTCATGCATGACCGGCGGCTACGCAGAAGCGCTGCGCATCAACCGCAGCCTCGCGGAAGTGTGTGAGGAAACGCGGATTGCAATGGGTGTCGGAAGCCAGCGTCAGGCGTTGGAGAATTCAGCGTATCACCGCACCTTCAGCATAGTCAGGGAAGCAGCTCCCTCAATACCAATTGTAGGCAACATTGGCGCTGCTGAAGTCGCCGCGATGGCCACGGCTGACGCGGCTACCCGGCTTGTAGAGTTGATCAGGGCAGATGCGTTCGCAGTGCATCTCAATCCGCTGCAGGAGTTCCTACAGCCGGAGGGCAATACAAATTTTAAGGGAGTGCTGAACGGTATCTCACTGCTGGTTCGCAAGCTGCCTGTTCCCATCATTGTGAAGGAAATCGGGGCAGGGATTTCAGCAGATGTTGCCCGGCGGCTGCTTGACGTCGGCGTGACATACATTGATGTTGCGGGTGCAGGAGGAACAAGCTGGGCCGGAGTTGAGATTCTTCGGTGTGCAGACAGGTCGTTCACGCATCAATTCTGGGACTGGGGAATTCCCACGGCAGCGGCGTTGCGCGAGGTGGGTGCACTTCGCTCCGCCGGCAGGAGTTTTACGCTCATCGCATCCGGAGGCATCAGCACAGGCATGGAGTCTGCGAAGTGCATTGCCCTCGGCGCGGACCTTGTCGCCTCGGCAAGACCGATGCTGAAGGCTTTGCATGATGGAGGAAAGAGGGGCCTGAAGTCACTTCTACGCCAGTGGACGACCGAATTGCGCGGCGCAATGTTCCTGACCGGTTCACCGACTCTTGAAGCGCTCCGGCACGCTCGCCTTGTGAGGTACCAGGAAACATGAGCAGGTTCGCACAGCGCTATGCGTACTTGCGCAGGCTCGTCGATCGCAGGTTGAGTTCCGTCGTCAAGCATAGTGAGCCGCGTGACCTCGCGGACGCCTCTCGCTATATTCTCAGAGGGGGCGGGAAGCGGGTGCGGTCGACACTGGTGTTGCTTTCGTGCGAGGCGGTAGGCGGACGCGTGCAGGACGCTATTGATGCCGCCGTTGCCGTTGAGATGCTGCACAACTTCACGCTCGTGCACGACGACGTGATGGACAATGCGCCAACGCGCAGAGGACGGGCCACTGTTCATACCAGATGGAATCTCAACACTGCAATCCTGGTTGGTGATACAGTTCTTGGCCTCGCATACCGGAGCCTTCTGAGGTCCACAACGCCGAACATCCGTCGTGCGGCACAGCTTTTCACCGAAGGCTTCATCGATGTTTGCGAGGGTCAGGCGTTTGATCTGGAATATGAGCGTCGCCGGATCATTACGCTGCAGGACTATTATCGCATGATTGGCAAGAAGACCGGTAAGCTGATCGCCACTGCAACCGAGCTTGGCGGCCTTCTCGGCAACGGATCACTCCAGGAAGTAGATGCGCTCCGCACATTCGGCACGAAGATCGGGCGGGCGTTCCAAATCCAAGATGACCTGCTGGATGTCGTCGCTGACGCGAAAGCTTTCGGCAAAACCATCGGCGGCGACATTGTTGAAGGGAAGAAGACGTTCCTTCTGGTACAAGCATTCCAGTATGCACGCGGCACAGACAGAAAGGTCTTGCGTCCGCTGATGGCAGGAAGCGAAACTGTGACTGACTGGTTGAATGCCGA
>CAYHRX010000497.1:0-2994 GCA_964359075.1 uncultured Chitinophagales bacterium | reverse complement strand
ACCGAGATAGAATACTCCCTCCCCTCACTGAGTTCTAACCAAGCCAAGGGGAGGGCCGGGGAGGGGTCGCTTGTTGTTGTGCTCAAGGTGTACGATGTCCTTGGCCGTGGAGTCGCAACACTGGTCAACGAAGGAAAGCCACCCGGCACATACTCTGTCACGTTCGACGCTCGCCTGCTCGCCTCTCCCGACTTCATCGGGATTCGGCGGAGCGGGCCGGACGGGCAGGCAAGCAATCTCGCCGGTGGTGTGTACTTCTACAGGCTGACGGCCTGGGGTTACGTTGCGACAACAAAGATGATCTTCTTGAGGTGAAGACACGAAAGGAGGTCGACTCCTCATGACAACAACAGGGCGTTCCGGTTTCATCCTTACATTACTTGCGTGCCTCGGATCGCATACCGCATTTGCACAGATCCCGCCCAACTTCAGGATACATCCGAACCCTGCGACTCACCAAGGCAATATGCATCTTGCCCGTCACCCGGGCAACCCAAACATCATGCTTGCTACCGCCAATGCAGTCCGCATCAACCCGGTCTACACTGACTATGGTCTATACATTACTACAGATGGCGGGATGACGTGGTTCGGACGTGATTCGCTCCTCTTCATCCCACCACTAACCCAACCACGTCCGGCGATTGACAAAGACGGCCACTTTCTCCTGTGCGGCTCTGGTACCAGCGGGTTGGTGGTGACCATCTCCACCGACAACGGCGTCAGCTGGTCTTTTCCTCATACCATCCCGGGCGCCTCAGGTGCCGACGGCATCAGTATAGGAACTGATGGTGCCTCTTCCAGCCCGTACTATGGCAGGTCATATGTCGCGTGGACGAACTTCTCGGGCGCTTATACGAATCGCATTGTGTTCTCCTCAAGTGCCGACGGTGGTGTAACATGGTCGCTCGCGGCTGTGGTCAGTCCGCCAACTTCTGCCGGTCACCACCATCAAGGATGCGACTTGCGCGTTAGTCCCAATGGACAACTCTACGTTGTCTGGGCAAACGCCACAACGAACGGACAGAACTCGACTGAGGATTCACTTGGCTTTGCCGTTTCCACCGATGGAGGTGCATCGTGGGCACGGTCAACCAACAGCGCCGATGACATGAATGGGATACGGGCGGGTTCATTCATGAACGGCATACGAGTCCATGGCTTCCCGCGGATCGATGTTGACAGGAGTGGCGGTTCAAGGAACGGTTGGATCTACGTGGTTGCCGGGGAGAAGAACCTGCCCCCGTACGCAACCGATGTCGCCGACATTGTTCTGCATCGCTCGACTGATGGCGGGCTGACATGGACGAGAGGACGTGTCAATCAGGATGCGCCGGCCACCGGCAAATATCAGTTCCTGCCATCTGTGAGAGTCGATGAAGCAGGAGGTGTGAACGTGGTCTACTACGACTCAAGAAACATACTGACCAACGACTCAACTGAAATGTTCATCTCTCGTTCGCTCGACGGCGGCACCACCTGGACGGATATCCTCGTGAGCGATCATCGATTCAAGCCAGCTCCAATCCCCGGCCTGGCCACGGGATACAGCGGCGATGGCACGAGCATCACTTCCACCGGACGATCCGTTCTCCCGTTCTGGTGCGACAACTCCACCGGAACGTATCAAGTGTGGGGGGCGGTTGTTCCTCTCGCTTCCATCACCATTCTCTATCCCAACGGTGGCGAGGTGTTTGAAGGAGGTCGCACGTACCATCTCGTCATCAGGTCGGAACTGGTTGATTCGATTCGAGTGGAAGTCTCGTACTCAGGCAGCGGTGGGATCTGGAGCGTGATGTATCCCGGGCTTCCAGCACGTGACACGATACCTTTCATCGCTGGTATCGTCTCCTCCACCAACTGCTTCCTCCGCGTTTCCTGGAAATCAAACCCGGCGGTGTTTGACACGAACGATGCGCCGTTCACAATTCGTGCACCGAACTCGAGTCGGTGGCAGGTGCAGGTTAGTCAGACTTCCGGGCTGGGGCTGGTCAAGGCGGTGAGCCAAACCGTTGCTTGGGCTGCAGGGTCTGCAAGCAACATTATAAGAACAACAAACGCGGGTGCAACGTGGCTTTCAGCCAGAGGTGGTTTGCCAACTCATGATATTTATGTGCTTGATGCTATCGGCAGAGACACCGCGTTCATTTCGGCAACGCCAGGTGCAGCAACATACATTTACCGCACAACTGATGGCGGGGCGACCTGGTCAATAGCGTTCCAACAGCCTGGAGGATTCATCAACGGACTTCATATGATTGACGCAAACCAGGGTATCGCCGTCGGCGATCCGGTTGGCGGCAGGTGGACAATCCTCCGGACGACCAATGGCGGTGCAACGTGGACACGCGACATAGTCAACGCTCCGCTTCAAGTTGGCAGCGAGGGGGGATGGAACAACTCCTTCTTTGCTGTCGACTCATCCCATCTTTGGTTCGGGACAAGCCTGGGAAGCACCTATCGAACCACGGATGGTGGCATCACATGGAATCGTGTCTCATTTCCAATTGGCACTTCGGTCTGGTTCAGCACCAGGAACTTCGGATTTGTCGCGCGGTCCAATCCCAATGAGATCTTCAAGACTACGGATGCAGGGACAACGTGGATGCGCGTGGCGGCGATCCCGTGCAATATACGTTCAATTTCAGGTCTGCACGGGACTGCGGAGTTGTGGGGCGTATGCACAACGGACATCTACCACAGCGCTGACAGTGGACAGACCTGGACCTCAGCTCCGCCCGAAGGATACACCGGAAGCACAATGCTGAGCGCCATCTCAATGGTCGGTACGCCGCAGAGTGCCCATGGGTGGGCCGTAGGTGCGAGCATTGTCCACTACGCTCGGGTAATATCGGGTGTCAAACCAGACCAACTCGAACCCCCGATAACATGGAGACTCGAGCAGAACTACCCCAACCCGTTCAACCCAACAACTACGATTCACTACTCCCTCCCCTCACCGCGTTCTAACCAAGCCAAGGGGAGGGCCGGGGA
>CAYHRX010000496.1:0-3014 GCA_964359075.1 uncultured Chitinophagales bacterium | reverse complement strand
AGGTCTATCACCCAATCGACCGTCTTGATGACTTCCAGGTTATGCGCAATGACGAGCACTGTGTTGCCTTTCCCTACAATCATGTTCAGCACATCCAGAAGCATGCGGATGTCTTCAAAGTGCAAGCCGGTGGTTGGTTCGTCGAGGATATAGAGAGTGCTGCCTGTTCCCACTTTCGACAACTCAGTCGAAAGCTTGACGCGCTGGGCTTCACCGCCACTGAGTGTTGTAGCCTGTTGCCCCAGTCTGATGTAGCCGAGGCCGACATCGAACAGGGTCCGGAGCTTCCGTTGCACCGAGGGAATCTCACTAAAGAACTCGACAGCCTCAGCCACAGTCATATCAAGAACGTCAGCTATCGATTTCCCCTTGTACAAAACCTGCAGTGTTTCCCTGTTGTACCTCTTCCCTTTACACACATCGCAGAGGACATAGACGTCGGGCAGGAAGTTCATCTCTATCTTCTTCACCCCATCTCCTTCGCATGCCTCACATCTCCCACCGGCAACATTGAAGCTGAATCGTCCGGCCTTGTAGCCGCGTATCTTAGCTTCTGGCATTTGAGTGTAGAGATCCCGGATATGCGTGTAGAGTCCCGTGTATGTCGCCGGATTTGAGCGCGGGGTCCTCCCGATCGGTGTTTGGTCGATGTCGATCACCTTGTCGATATGCTGGACGCCTTCGATCTTCTTGTAAGGGAGCGGCACCACCTTGGACTTGTAGAACTTCCTCGAGAGAATTGGGAAGAGCGTCTCGCCAATCAGTGACGACTTGCCCGATCCACTCACTCCCGTTATGGCAATCAGTTTGCCAAGCGAAATCTTCACGGTAACATCCTTCAGATTGTTGCCTGTTGCACCGTGGAGCGTCAGAGATTTCTTGTTCCCCTTCCGCCTCTCGGCTGGTACAGGAATGGACTTCTTCCCAAAAAGGTACTGAGCCGTGTACGACACGCCATCGAACCCGTTGCCGTTTGTACGGATTGTGTCGTTCCTAAGTGCAAGCTTGCTGGGATGACCGGACGTAACCAGATGCCCGCCATGTTCGCCTGCACCGGGACCGAGATCAACAACGAAGTCAGCGTTCTCAATCATCTCCTTGTCATGCTCAACCACGAGCACGGTGTTGCCGAGGTCTCTCAATTCTTTCAGCGAGCCGATCAGTTTCCGGTTGTCACGCTGGTGCAGCCCGATACTTGGCTCATCGAGGATGTAGAGCACTCCGACAAGCTGCGACCCGATCTGCGTGGCAAGTCGAATGCGTTGCCCCTCTCCACCCGAGAGCGTTCTCGCAGGCCGGTCGAGTGTCAGATAATCGAGACCGACGTTGAGCAGGAAGTCGATCCGCTGACGGATCTCCTTCAGGATCTGTCCCGCAATCAGCATTTGCCTGTCTGTGAGTTTGAGTCCCCGGAAGAACTTCGCCGACCTGTCAATCGAAAGAGAGACCACGTCGTGTATGCTGTACATCTTCTCGGTCTGCACATCCTGCAGCTTGATGGCGAGGCTTTCCTTCCGCAAGCGGCCGCCTTTGCATTCAGTGCAGGACTTTGTGCTCATATACGCTTCCACCCACTCACGGATGTTGTTCGAGCCTGTGTCGCCGTATTGTGCTTTCAGGATCTCGAGAACGCCGCTGAACCGATGCTTGTACGTTACCGACCTGCCGCTGGCAAAGGTGTACTGGATTTCAAACTTCTCCGTTCCGCCTCCTTGCAGCAACACTTCCATCCCACGCTTCGGAATCTTCTTGATGGGCGTGTCGAAATCAAAGCCATACCGCTTGCCAACGGCTCTGAGCTGACTGAAGACCCAGGTCTGTCTCGGCTTGCCAAGCGCTGCAATGCCCTCCTGGTTTATAGAGAGAGACTCATCGGGCAAAATGAGGCCGAGGTCGAATTCCCTAATCTCACCAAGCCCGTCGCATGTTTTGCACGAACCGTACGGTGAGTTGAACGAGAACGAGTTCGGGGCCGGCTCCTCGTAACTGATGTTGCACACAGGACAGGAGAGGTGCCTGCTGAAGAGTAGATCGCTGGCGGCTGATACCACGGATGGTGGCTCCGCTTTCGCGTTCTTCGGTTTCGGTGCAGCCTTCAGGCTCGCCGTCACGATGCTGGCCGGCTGGTCGGTGCTGACTATGATGACGCCCGATCCGAACTTAAGCGCCACCTCTACCGAGTCTGCAATGCGGGGACGAGCATCCTTCTTGACCACAACGCGGTCAACCACAATCTCGATGTTGTGCACCTTGTACCGATCCACCTGCATGCCCCGGCTGATCTCCTTGACCACACCATCAACGCGCACCCGGATGAATCCATCCTTCACGATCTCTTCAAACAATTCCCGGTAGTGTCCCTTTCTCCCCTTCACAATCGGGGCAAGGATGTGCGCCTTCGTCCCCTCCGGCAGCTTCATGATACTGACGATGATCTGGTCGGTCGTTTGCTTCTGCACCGTGCGGCCGCAGTTGTAGCAATATTGCGTGCCCACCCGGGCAAAGAGCAGACGAAGATAGTCGTAGATTTCGGTGACGGTGCCAACGGTCGAACGCGGGTTGTGGCTGACCGTCTTCTGTTCGATGGAGATGGCCGGACTCAGACCTTCGATGTAGTCCACATCGGGCCGCTCCATCACATCGAGGAACTGTCGGGCGTATGCTGAGAGGCTTTCCACATACCTCCGCTGGCCCTCAGCATAGATAGTATCAAATGCGAGGGAAGACTTGCCTGAGCCGGAAAGTCCCGTGATGACGACGAGGTTGTTGCGGGGAATGTCTATATCGATGTTCTTCAGGTTATGTTCGCGTGCCCCGCGGATAACGATCATATCCTGGTTCGGAGTGAACGGTACTACAGACTGCTGCTGGTCGGACATGCTGTGCGGCGATGACGGTTGTTTCATCATCTAACATACTACAAACGGCGGCGAAACTCAATTAGTCCAACGCAAATCAAAAACGCTGAATTCAACGAGGAAGTGCAACACATGAGCGAAACACTTCTAATGCTG
>CAYHRX010000495.1:0-3020 GCA_964359075.1 uncultured Chitinophagales bacterium | reverse complement strand
GCTTCACAAGTGCTTCAATCTCATCAACAACCAGACGCGGTGAACGCATTGCATAGCAGTGGTTGTACATCTGCGACGCCGAACAGAAGGAACAACTAAATGGACAACCACGTGCCGTCATCACGTGCAGTGCCGGCAAGCCCAGGTGCTCCAGAGTCATGTTGTAGCGCTCGATTGACAACAGATCGCGTGCAGGGAACGGCAGCTTGTCGAGCTCTTGGTTGAGCGGCCGCATGCCTGTCGAGAGGACACCTCCGTTCATGCGAAACGCTATGCCCTGGATCTTCTCGAGTGCAGCACTATTGCCGCCAGCTTCTTTCCACCGGATGAGATCAAGAACGGTGTGTTCACCTTCGCCATGAGCGACGATATCGATGTGTGGAACGTGCGAGAGCGTATCTTCAGCAGTGAATGAGGCGTGGGGTCCGCCGTACACTATTGTTGCGGATGGATGAGCGGCTTTGACTGCCGCGGCGCGGGCAAACGCATGAAAGCGACTATGGCTGGTTCCTCCGATGAGGACAATCGAAGGACGCATGTCTTGCACCAGACCACCGACATCAAGTGTTTCCACCTGCTCATCAACAATGCGAACAGGATACCCCTGTTGCTGGATTGCCGCCGCAATCCATGCCAGGCCAAGCGGTGGCATCGGATCGAAGACGCGCTGCTCCTGATGTTCAGGGTATATCGCAAGGACGTTCGATACGCGTGGCATGATGTTCTCGCACTGTTTGTCGATCCTAGCCTAATCTGCCGCCGCCTGAGCCAGACGAAACGGTTGTCGCCTCCTGTAGATCAACGATCGCCACAGCCATTCCACCGGCCCAAATTGAAAGCGCTTGACCCACCATTGACTAATGACTACTTGTAAAATGTAGATGACGATGGTTAATGCCAGACCGGCAGCAGGCCCGACTTTTCCATACAGTCCAAACCCGTAGCTCATGAAGATCACTGTACACAAAACCGATTGAAATAGATAGTTGCTGATTGCCGTTCGACCGACTGCGGCAAGGGGCGATAGACGCTTGCGCCACGCTTCGTGCTGAGTAAGATGAACAATTGCTGCAGCGTAGAAAAAACATAACGCGGGGGCGCCAACTGCTATCGCCGCTGTGAAGACAAAAGCCGGTAATGTTGGTTCCGATGGGTTGGCATACTCACGCGCCGTCGCGAACACAAGGTTTCCTACAATTCCCAGTCCGAGTCCCCACCACATCACACGCCGGATGAAAGGAAGGTGTGAAGGGACGTCAAGGAAGATTCTTTGCTTCCCGACATATAGGCCCAGGAGGAAGAGTGCCAGGATATTGGGCGCATAGAAGATCAGTCCGAAGTACGAGAAGCCGAGGTCTTGCAGCCGCTGGCCCATAACCTGAGCAAAGCTCCCGGCGCCATACACTCTCAGAGACTGATAGACGAGTGCTCTGTACTCTGCGGACTGACGAGCAAACTGAGAGTTGATTTGCTCAGCTGCCTGCGGAATAGAACGTCCGAGCTCAAGCGCCACGAACCCTATACCCATGAGAAGAACCGGAATCAAAAGACACACAATGGCCCAGATGATGATCGTTCTTAGTTTGCGATTGCGAAAGAGCAACAACAAAAATCCAAGCAAAGCGTAGGGCGCAAGTATGTCTCCTGCCCAGAGCAACGTCGCATGGATTCCTCCTATGAGGAGTAAAATCAGTAACCTGCGCACGTAGAGAGGCAGGAAATCAGCGCCACGAGTTTCGGCACGAGCCATTTGCAGCGCCAGCCCTAATCCAAAAAGAAACGAAAAGAGTGAATAGAACTTGCTTTCAGCAACGAAACGGATGAGCCACTGGGCAAGTTGATCGGTCATTCCGTCCCACAATCTCACATCAGTAACATACAGATAGAGAGGCGAGCTGTAGAACGCCATGTTAACCAGCAGGATACCGAAGATAGCAAATCCGCGGATGGTATCGATTAGCTCGATACGCTCAGAAGCAGGTGTAGGGTGCATGTTCATGCTCGGGGTGTGTCAGGGGCAGTACCCTGAAGTTTCATAGTGGCTCGGGTGATTCTTGATTCAGTAGATGCATCAGCATGCAGGCCGTCAGGGTTCTACGCCAAAGATAGAGTGCCAACGATCCCAATCCGATTTGGATGGTACCACCGATGCCCCCAACTCACAGCGCCCAAGTGGAGATGGCCTGAAAGTCTGTACAGCCGTTCAATTGGATAGTCCCGGTATGGGAGCGCGCCGCCCACCACTCCTTGATTATGTCCTAATTTGATACTAATTTGTGGTCAACAAACAGGAGCAACAATGCCGATAATCAAATCCATTTCCAGTCTGCGACACCGTACACGAGAAATTGCGTCCATCTGCCACGAAAAAGACGAGCCCGTGTATCTGACGACGAACGGCGAAGGCGATTTGGTTGTGATGACCATCGACCATTACGAACGTCTCAAAGCTCAGATCGACCTCTTTGAGAAGCTTGGTGTTGCCCAAGCCCAATCAGCATCAGGGAAGAAGGGGACCACCCACCGACAGATGATGACCAAACTCCGTCGGCGAGTGCCTGTCCGACGGTAGGCGGAAATGCCCGGTAGAGCCACACTTCGGTATCTTCCCGCTGCTCAAGAGGATCTCCTTTCCATTCTGGAGTTTGTAGCGAAGGATAGTCCGAGTAGAGCCCTTTCATTTGTTGACAGACTTGATGAACGCATCGGACAGCTTGAAGATCATCCTCTCCTTGGGCGAGTGCCTCGACATCCTAAACTTCGAGAGTACGGCTATCGTGTCTTGGTGATCGAATCCTATCTCGTCTTCTACATTGTCCGTAGCCAGACTGTTGAGATACATCGTGTTGTTCACGGGTCCCGCAATCTTGACCACCTTATCTGATCTCCCAGATTTCTCTTTTTCAGGGCGACGCATTTCACATAACGTCTCCGAAAACTTCGCCACGTGGAGCGAGTTCTATATATCGTTGACCTGCACTATACTCGACGCCAACATTCTTTTCCTCTCCAGCGCGCCG
>CAYHRX010000494.1:0-3021 GCA_964359075.1 uncultured Chitinophagales bacterium | reverse complement strand
TGCTAGTGCATACAAAGGCTACCGGGGCGAGGTACTGGACGCACTGAAGAACTTCGGAGCGCAGATCTGGAGCGACGTCGAGGTGAAGACCCGGCAAGGAAAGTACATCGGCATCATACTGCCTCGCTCGGAGACTGCGGATCCTCACCATGTTGTGCTAAAACTCCGTTCTGGTTACAACATTGGCATTGCAGCAAAGAACATTGAAGCGATTACGGTCGTCGGGAGAAAGGAAGCGCACTACAAGATTCCGGAGAAGGAGTTCCCGGTCGATCCGAAGAAACCGCGTGTGAAGCTCTTCGGTACCGGCGGCACGATTGCCAGTCGTCTCGATTACCGTACGGGCGCCGTGATTCCGGCATTCTCGCCGGGTGAGCTTTACGGCTCCGTGCCGGAGCTTGCGGATATCTGCAACCTTGAAACCGAGAAGCTGTACGGCGTCTTCAGCGAGAACATGGGTCCCGATCAGTGGACGGGGACTGCCGAAGCCATCGGCAGAGCGATAGAGAGAGGCGTGCAGGGTATCGTCATCGGTCATGGCACGGACACAATGCACCACACGGCTGCGATCCTGTCGTTCATGGTTCAGAACACGCCAGTCCCCATCGTGATGGTTGGATCGCAGCGCTCGAGCGACCGACCCTCGTCCGACGCTGCGCTGAACCTGATGCACAGCGTGAAGACCGCAGCGGAGAGCGACATCGCCGAAGTCATGGTGTGCATGTTCGGCCCGACCTCCGATGAGTACGGCCTGCTGCACCGGGGCACCCGCGTGCGGAAGATGCACTCGAGCTACCGTTCAACGTTCCGTACGATAGGCGACATCCCCATCGGCATGGTGAGCAGGGAAACGATCACGCCGTTCCGCCAGGACTACAAGCGCCGGCGCGCAGACAAGGACGTGGTCATCAACACGGCATTTGAAGAGAAGGTGAGTATCGTCTATTACTATCCCAACATGCGGCCGGATATCATCGACTCGCTCATCGACAATGACTACAGGGGCATCATCATTGCGGGCACAGGACTCGGCCACGTGAACAAGCCACTCTATCCAGCATTGAAGCGGGCCCGTGATAAGAACGTTGCCGTATACATGACTGTGCAGACACTCTGGGGCTACGTGCAGATGTATGTGTATGACACTGGCCGTGACATGATGGAGCTTGGTGTTGTCCCCACCGCCAACATGCTGCCCGAAGTTGCCTATGTGAAACTTGGCTGGGCACTCGGACAAACCACCGACCTGGAAGAGGTGAAGAAAATCATGCTCACCCCGATTGCGGGAGAGATTACTGAGCGGGAACCGAGTAACGGGTACCTCATTCTTCAAGGAGGCATCCCGGAGGTTGAGGAGTTCATTTCAAAGTACAGAAAATAAGGCTGTAGCCATCAATGAAAGGATCGCCAATGAAAACGCTCAAGCTTGCCATCCCATCGCTTCTCGTCGTTTGCATCCTCAGTTCAACTCACATCTGCTTCTCACAAAAGCCCGGCGCAAAGGGGTGGACCGACTCTTTTGATATAGACAAATGTCAGTTTTCTGCAACGGGAGAGAACAAGTATTTCATTCTCAAGCCGTCCTATCAACTGCTGTTTGAGGGCATCGAGGGAAAAGACACCACCAGGCTTGCCATCACGGTGTTGAATGAGACAAAGATGATCGGAGACGTTGAGACAAGGGTTGTGGAGGAGAAGGAAAGTGTGAATGGCACAGTGGTAGAGATCTCAAGAAACTTCTATGCGATGTGCACGCAGACCAACACGGTCTTTTATTTCGGCGAGGATGTTGATATCTACAAAGACGGAAAGATCGCGAGCCACGGTGGTGCGTGGAGAGCAGGGGACGGCGGTGCAAAGGCGGGTGTGATGATGCCGGGGATCGTCCTGCTGGGCTCGCGCTTCTACCAGGAAATTGCACCTGGAGTTGCAATGGACAGAGCCGAGATTGTGAGTGTGAATGACATAGTAGAGACCCCAGCCGGCAAGTTTCAGAACTGTCTGAAGACAGAAGAAACAACTCCCCTTGAACCCAGGGCCAAAGAGTACAAACTCTACGCACCGGGAATTGGCCTGGTAAGAGACAGTGAGTTGCTTCTCACTTCGTATGAGTTCAGATAGACGGGATTTTTTTTACCACAGACGCCTGCCTGCTCGTCTCGCTTCGCTCGCCGAAGCGGACCGGTCAGGCAGGTGCAGAGGACACAGAGGGTACGAGGGAGAGCAGGGGAGGACGGAGCGCATTTAGGATGAGTTCAAAGCAAATAACCTAAAACTGTTCGCCATGAAAATTACTCTCACAAAAGAATACCAGGATTTTGTCGCCGACCTGAAACGGCGGGTGGTTGAGGCGCGGATATCCGCTGCGCGGGCAGTAAACCGCAATCTTACCCTGCTTTACTGGGACATCGGGAAAGCGATTGTGAGAAAACAGAAGCAACTTGGATGGGGCGAATCGGTGATTGACAGGCTCTCGAAGGATCTACAGGAAGCCTTCCCGGGCGCTGCCGGCTTCTCGCCGCGCAATCTCCGCAACATGAAACAGTTCTATTCTGCCTACTCAACTCCCGAGATTTGGCAGCAGACTGCGGCCAAATTGAAGAAGGGAGGAACTGATGAGACAGCAATTTGGCAACAAGCTGTTGCCAATTCAAATGACGGCTCAACGGTGATTGCCGCTCCGAACGAGATTCTTACGGACGTGCCCTGGGGCCATCACTTGCTGATCATGAACAAAATGAGGTTGAAAGCTGATCGTTTGTACTACCTCCGCGCCACTGCGCAATTCGGCTGGAGCCGCAACGTCCTTCTCAATCAGATCAAGGCAAAGGCGCACGAGCGGGCGCGGGAGTTGAAGAGCCACAACTTCCCTGCCGTACTGCCCGCGCACCTCGCCGAGCAGGCTGACGAAGCGCTGAAAAGCTCTTACAATCTTGAGTTCCTCGGCATCGCCGCACCAATCCGCGAGCTGGAGTTGGAACGGCGGCTGATCGAGCGGGTGCGCGATCTTATTCTCGAACT
>CAYHRX010000493.1:1985-3023 GCA_964359075.1 uncultured Chitinophagales bacterium | reverse complement strand
GCCGGCAGTGCGTCAGTTCCCGACCGATAGAAGAGAGCATAGAGTATCCCCAGTCCGATGACAGGAAGAGCGGGAGGGAATCTCCTGTTGCCGAGAAGACTCAGCGTGGTGATCAGTGCAATCGCGGCGAGTACATATCCGGCAACTCCATCCGACTGAACATACTTGAGCAGAGCGACCGAAGCGAGTTGCAGGCCAAGGCCAAACTGGATTCCGCGAACAACCGCCAGGGGCACGAGGCGAGCGAGAAGAGACAGAGATCCGGTCACGGTCAGCAGAAGCATCGTGATGCCGATGCTCAGTCCCGCTCCGTAAATGATGTTGCCACTCAGGTGTTGGGCGATGACAAGCGCCGCCACTGCCTTGAGCGGTTGTACAGGCATGGGGATACCATACGTCACGGCGGTGAGTATCTGCAATGTCCCGAACGCGACCAAGACGCTCGCGCTCTCCATCCCTGATGCGAGAATGATACCGACAATGAGTGGAAGGTCGGTGCCGATATCACCGAAGGCGCCGGATAGTTCATTCCGGTCAAAACGGATACGATCTCTCAGTCGTCCCAACAACGGTATGCTGTCTGCCATGCGACATCATACTGAGTGTTTGAATAAAGTTCAACCATAATCATTAACCGGTTTCATGTCCCCTATTGAGAATGAGGCGAGGATGTCGTATTATGAACCCAGCTTTACTACGATGCGTACACTCTTGATGATATTGATGGGTGTGATGTTTCTCCGTCATGCCTATGCCGGCGACTTGTCAATCACATGGAAAGGCGAGGTGCGAGTCCGCGCCGAGCTCGATGGCCGTGACTTTCAGAGTGCTACCGCACCGAATGTCTACACCTTGTTACGGACGAGGTTCGGTGCTCAAATCCAGCCGTCTGAGAATGTCCAGGTCTTCCTCCAGCTCCAGGACTCCAGGGTGTTCGGCGAGGAAAAGAACACCCTCGGCTTCAATACGACTGCGGACGTGCACAACGTCGACCTGCACCAGGGGTATGTCAAAGTGAAGAACCTTTTTGCTGACGGC
>CAYHRX010000493.1:0-1975 GCA_964359075.1 uncultured Chitinophagales bacterium | reverse complement strand
GTAGGACGGATGGAGTTGTCGTATGGTGAGGAGCGCATCATAGGTGCTCTGAACTGGAGCAACGTTGGGCGTGCATTTGATGCTGCACTGCTGAAGTACGAGACACAGACAGCCTGGGTCGACCTCTTTGTTGCCAACACGGGCGAGACCTCAACGCCACCGAGTGCCGCGACGCCCGCGGCCGTTGCGGCAGTGCGAGACAGCGGACAGATGTTTTCCGGCCTGTACATCTCCTTGAAGAGTCCCGACCGCCACACGTTTGACGGGTATCTCCTGCACCAGTGGGATCGTCGCCAAACGGTAACGGGCAAGGATGATCTGTCGCGGTTCACAGCCGGCGTGCGGGCAAAGGGCTCGGTTGAAGACGTGAAGTATGGGGCCGAGTTGGCGTACCAGTCCGGCACAACAAAGGGCACGGACATACAGGCCTTCATGCTCGTGGGACAGATTGGCTACACAATCGACAACTCACTCCTGTCGTCGGTGGCTGTCGAGTATGACTATCTTTCTGGCACACCACTCGGCTCCACCAATTACAAGTCATTCGACCCGGTCTTTCACACCGGGCACAAGTTCTATGGCTATATGGATTATTTCATCAACATCCCGTCGAACACCAACGGGAGGGGACTGCAGGATATGTTCATGACGATCGGCATCGCACCCTGCACCGATGTGAACGCAACAGTTGCCGTGCATAATCTCATGCTTGCGGAAGCTTGGAGCGGAAACAAGGATCTCGGTCAGGAGATTGACTTCACAGGAATCTACAAGCATAGCGAACCGCTGACATTTGAGTTTGGCATTTCCGGTTTCGTCCCCGGAACCGTGATGCGAGCGTGGTTCAACGGGAGCGATGTCTCGCTCTGGGGATACCTGACGACGAGGGTGAGCTTCTGACACGGTTGGTCAGTTCTTTATGAGGTTCGCACTCATACGAGGGGGCCCGTTTGTCCTGTCCATCTTAGTTGTCATCAACCAAGTGGTCACAATGTTCAACAACGTCTATCCGCTTCCCGTACCTTCTCACTATCAACTCATCCAATGAAATCCCTTGTCATCGGCATTGCAGGAGGAACTGGATCAGGGAAAACCACAGTGACCAACAAGATTCTGGAAAACCTGGACAGGGACCGGGTTGTCGTCATCCAACATGACTTCTACTACAAAGACATCAGTGCTCATGGAGGCAAGAAGCCCCAAGAAGTCAATTTCGACCATCCAAGCTCGCTGGAGACTGAGCTACTGATCCAGCATGTCCAAGCATTGAAAGCAGGCCGTAGCATTGAAGAACCCATTTACAACTTCACCACACACAAACGGATGGACACTACACGCCATGTGAATCCAAAGGAGATCATTATCATTGATGGCATACTGATCTTTGCGGACAAACGCCTGCGCGACCTGATGGATATCAAAATCTTTGTTGATACCGATGCTGATGAGCGTCTCATCCGCCGCATGCGACGGGACATTCTTGAACGAGGCCGCTCCATTGAGTCCGTGATGCACCAATACACGAACACCGTAAAGCCAATGCATTTGGAGTTTGTGGAGCCGAGCAAAGTATGGGCGGATGTGATCATCCCTCGCGGTGCTGAAAACACCGTGGCCATTGAGATGGTGACGTCGAGAATACAAATGATGCTGAGAGGGATGGAAAAGAATTAGGTCTCCCAATGAACCACGACTCCTTCATCGATTCTACCGACGAAGAAACACGTTTTCCAGGTCTCACGCGTACAGCGCGCTGCTGAACTCCCGTCTCCACTTCCGCGTCACTTCATGATCTTCGCCGAGAATTCTGAAGATCGCAATGCAAGCCTTGCGTGCGCTGTCGTCATCGTAGTAGCGGTTGGTCCGGATGACGTCGATAAACCTCTCCAATGCCGCACTGTAATCGAACGTCGCCAGCGCCTCGAGTGCAGCGAGATAGGTGGGTTTCACCGGATCATCGGGCAGGGAGTCTGGT
>CAYHRX010000492.1:0-3024 GCA_964359075.1 uncultured Chitinophagales bacterium | reverse complement strand
TGCTTCATTGTCATCACCGTCTTGGTCGTGACGACGCGCGGCTTGGCGACCTTCGATTGTTGCTTCCGTTGGATCTGTTTAGGCATATGATTCCTTCTGTTGGATCGTTTCTATCTCAACATCGGCAAACGTAACACCCCATGCAATCTCAAACCCCCTCTTGATGCACTCTGAGAGTTTGTTCAGGTCTATTGACGAGTGACGAATTGCGACGAGGTCACAGGTCTTGTTCTCCAAGTCTCGGCGTATCTCCTGCCTTACCGCCTCGTTCGTGACAAGGTATTCGGCAAGCCTTCTATGCGACGACCCACAAAGGATTGAGCCATGTTGAAGCACGACCTCTCCACCGTTGCCTGTGTATCTTCGCTGCGCACTGCCGACGAGCTTTTTCCCCTTCCACTCAATCTCATATCGCGCAGAGCTGCTGAAGCACGGAATCGACGACGGGCTCTTGTATGTCTCAACAAAGTTCAGCTGAGAGCGCTGTAAGGAGACGTCCACACCAAATTGCCTGAGACCCTCAACCAGCGCAGTGCTGATTTCATTGTACACCTGAAGGATTCCTCTCCGGTCCACGGGCATTGTCACGCTGTAGGTGAGCTCCTCAGCGTGAAGAATCGCCCGACCACCAGTTGGCCGACGAACGACATCTATTCCATCGCGCCGGCATCGGTCAATGTTGATGTCCGAAAGATTCTGGTTGTGGCCGAGTGAGATCGCCCATGGTTTCCATCGGTAGAGTCGAAGAGTAGGGGCGCCCAGCCCGCTCACAAGACGCTGTGCAAGCATCTCATCGAATGACATGTTGAAGTCACCGGTGTACTCGCCGCCAGCGATGAAGTTCCAGATCGTGCCCTGCATGGTCTCTCTATCGGCGAGAGCGTGGACCGCCGATAATACCACGCTTGCTGTTTGCAATGAATGTGAGAACGTGCTGGACTTCAGCGACTGATGCAAGAGACGCATCCTCTTTGATCCTCGCCACAGCCTGAGAGACGTTCAGTTTTGAGTTGTAGATCAGATTGTATGCGTTGTCCAGTGCAGTCAGTACTTCGGGTGAGAACCCTCTTCGCCGCAAACCAATAGAGTTGAGGCCCTGAAATACATTTCCCGCGAGGATATACGGTGGAATATCTTTCGGCACGCGAACGCCGCCACCAATCATCGCATGGCGTCCGATCCGAACGAACTGATGGATGGGAGTGATTCCCCCAATGACAGCATGATCCTCCACTTCACAGTGCCCTGCCATCATTGCCGCATTTGCCATGATCACCTTGTTGCCAAGGATACAGTCATGGGCAATGTGCACGTACCCCATGATGAAACAATCCGAGCCGACGACAGTGCGGCCGCCATGACCTGTTCCACGATGCAGCGTCGCGTATTCCCGAATGACTGTCCGGTCACCGATTTCGCATGTTGTCTCTTCGCCGGCATACTTCAAGTCCTGTGGCTCGTGGCCAACGATTGCTCCGTGGTGGATCTTGCAACTCTTTCCGATCCGCGCTCCTCTCCCAATCAACGCGTTTGCTGCGATGGTGGTGCCATCGCCGATGACGGCGCCATCTTCGACAATAGTGAACGGACCAATCGAAACATTAGAACCAACGTGTGCTTTGGAACTGACGCGGGCTGCAGAGTCTATATTCGTACTCATGTGATGGTGTGTAGACTGTTTGCTGGTATCTGAACTACTTCATAGGTGTCTTCGTCTTCGCTGCTGCGCCATTCCCACCAGCCGGCTGTCCCTTCGCTTCATCCCGGTCAATGATGGAAGCCATCATCTCTGCCTCAGCAACGAGAGCGCCGTCTACAAAAGCCTTCCCCATCATAACACAGATGCGGCTCTTGCGGCTTACCATCGTCAGCTCGAACACGAGCTGGTCGCCGGGCAGTACTGGCTTGCGGAACTTGACGTTGTTGATGGACATGAAGTACACAAGCTTGTCGCCGGGGTTCTCAACACCGTTGAGAAGCAGGATGCCGCCGGTCTGTGCCATCCCCTCAATGATGAGCACTCCGGGCATTACTGGCTGACCGGGGAAATGTCCCTCGAAGAATGGCTCATTCGTCGTTACATTCTTCACACCGACGATGCTCTCATCAATTTTGAAGTCGATGATCTTGTCAACAAAGAGGAACGGGTAGCGATGCGGAAGAATCTTCTTGATGGCGTTGATGTCGAAGACGACGCCTTCTTTCCGCTCGTGCTGGAATCTCCGGACAAGCTGTTTCTGCTGGTACAGCTTCCGGATCTTGCGCGCAAACTCGATGTTCGCGGCGTGGCCAGGCCGTGCTGCGAGAATCTGCGCCTTCAGGGGAACGCCAATCAACGCGAGGTCGCCCATCACATCGAGCAGCTTGTGCCGCGCAGGCTCGTTCTTGAAGTGCAGGGCTCGATCATTCAGCACGCCGTTGGTCCCGAGAATGACGGAATCTTTGATCCCCAGCTTCTCACTAATCCGCTTGATGTCGTCACCGCCCAGCTCACGGTCGACAATAACAATCGCGTTGTCAAGATTGCCTCCACGGATGAGACCTTGTGCGTGCAGCAGCTCAACTTCATGCAGGAAGCAGAAAGTGCGACATGGCGCGAACTCGGTGACAAACTCCTTCTCGAGATTGAAGAGGCCGGTATGCTGGCTCCCCAGTGCCGGGTTGTGGTAGTCCACCATAACGGTGATGCGGTAGTCGTCCGTTGGCAACGCAACGATGTCAACTCCCCTCTCATCGTTATGATACTGCACGGTCTTATCGATGATAAGGTAGTCCTTGGGAGCGTCCTGTATCTCAAATCCCGCCTTCATAAGGCAATCGACGTACGGCTTCGCACTGCCATCACCGACGGGAGGCTCCTGCGCATCAAGCTCGATGATGCAGTTGTCGATCTGCAGTCCAACGAGCGCCGCCATCACGTGCTCGACTGTGTGCACGCGTGCATCACCTATGGCAATCGTTGTCCCACGAGAGACGTCGACCACGTGGTCAACATCGGCCGGCACCTCAGGAGACCCACCAAGG
>CAYHRX010000491.1:0-3029 GCA_964359075.1 uncultured Chitinophagales bacterium | reverse complement strand
CGGGCGGCGTCGTATTGCACGATTTCTTGAAAAAATCGGGAGCGAATTTCGAAAATTATATCCCGCACCGGCACGACGAGGGTTATGGAATGAATGTCGCCGGCGTTGAGAAGCTGGTGAAGGGCACGAGGCAGCGATGCTCCACCCACGGTGACAACTATGCCTGCATCGGGCATCGGACCCCACGCCGCAACGCTCAACGGCTCTGTGAACCCACAGGGACTTCCCACGAATGCTCGCTTCGAATACGGGCTCACGACGTCGTACACCGATTCGACTCCGCTCATTCCTGTCAGCATCGCATCTCCGCCCGTCCCGATCACGTACAACATCTCTGGACTGTCACCCGGCACGCTCTATCACTTCCGCGCCAAAGCAACAAATGCGGATGGAACGGGCTTCGGACTTGACCTGACATTTACAACTTTTCCCGCGACACCCCCGAGCCCTCCAACGCTTCTCTCACCACCGAACGGTGCCACGAATCAACCGCTGAGTCTCACGCTATCCTGGAATGCCTCCGGCGGCGCAACAAGGTACCATCTGCAGGTATCGGCTGAATCGCTTTTCACGACGACGGTGCTGGACGATTCGGCAATCACGAGCACATCGCGCCTGGTTGGTCCCCTCGCGCCTGGCAGGAGCTACTTCTGGCGGGTAAGAGCATGGAACCAGTATGGACACAGTTCATATTCAGCGGCATGGAGATTCACAACCAGGGATCCTCTTTCGCCGGTCGTTACCACAACAGCAGCAACGAATGTTACGCCCGGCTCAGCAACGTTGAATGGTACAGTCAACCCGTACGGCATGCCCGCCAATGCACGGTTTGAGTATGGCCTGACCACTGCGTACGGGGACTCGACACCAATCATCCCAGTGAGTACTTCGTCTCCGCCCGTGCCGATACTGTTCAATCTGAGCAGCCTCGTTTCGAACACAACATATCACTACCGGGCGAAGGCGACAAATGCAGAGGGCACGGGGTTTGGTCTTGATCAAAGCTTCGCGACATTGCTTACATCTCCTGCACTTCTGCTCCCCCTCAATGGGGCAACCGGAGTGAGCGTTACTCCAACGCTGGGTTGGAATCCGTCCTCAGGCGCAACCTCATACCGCTTGCAGGTCGCAACAGACTCGCTGTTTGCGAATCTGGTCGTCGATAACGCAGCAATCACCACAACCTCATCGGTTGTGGGACCACTGAACTATGTGACCAGATACTTCTGGCGGGTGCGTGCACAGAATGCCGGCGGCAACAGCGCCTTCTCGTCTGTCTGGAACTTCACAACCGTTGCTCTTCAATTACCATCGCAAGTTGTTCTCGTGGCTCCACCACACGGTGCCAGTGTCAATTCTGATAGCACTCTGGCCGTCTGGCAGCGGAGCCAGCCTGCGGTAACGAGATACTGGTTTGAGCTGTCTCTTGATTCGCTCTTCACATTCACCTCGATTGATACGTCTAGAACAGACACTACGAAGGTGCTGCGTCAGCTTTCCAACAACACAACATACTGGTGGCGGGTTCGAGCGAACAACATATCCGGGTGGGGTTCGTTTAGCAATGCTCGTTGGTTCAGAGTTGTGTTGACGGATGTTTCTCCTCATGGTGGATTGCCGCGAGAGTTCTCCATGAGCCAGAACTATCCGAATCCGTTCAACCCAACGACAGTGATTCATTATGAGATTCCGAGCATGGCAGCGGTAACACTGATAGTGTATGATCTGCTTGGTCAGAAGGTTGCTGAATTGGCAAGAGTGCTGCAAGCTCCCGGGGTGTATGATGTCGCATTCAATGCGGAGGGACTGCCCAGCGGTGTGTATCTGTACCGACTTCAAGCCCGCACGACAATTGGCGGACGTGAGGATGAATTCAGCCAGACAAGGAAGCTCATACTGCTCCGGTAATCGCCGGTTGCTTCTCTTTCCCAAAACCCATATACTGTACCCACAAAATTTCACAACAGCGTATCCAGAAAGGGGCTCCATGCGAGAGGGGATTCATCCTGACTACAAGAAGGCGGTAGTAACCTGTGTCTGCGGCAATACGTTCGTCACACGTTCCACTATCGGTGATTTGAAGATCGAAATTTGCTCCAACTGCCATCCTTTCTTCACCGGACGCCAGAAACTTGTCGACTCGGCGGGTCGCGTTGAGCGTTACAATAGGAAGTACGCAAAGAAGACTGCCGAACCCGCAGCCTGAGGTACTCCCGTAGTCCGCTTTGTGTTTGTGCAACGTTCCGCAAATGTGTGGAACGTTGTTGTTTTGTACCACTCCACCGTGAGCGCCTATGCACCTTTGCCTGTTCGAAGACCTCCAGTCCAACAATCTCCTGCCGTTGACATATTTCCGCCCGGTGTACGACTTGCGATGTGGGATGCTTTCGCTGAGGGAGAGGATCGTTCGCTACCTATCACCGAAGTCCGTCTCATTGTTCGCCAGAGAGTATCTTGCTGCAGTTCTGCGGGAGGATAATCCTGGAGTTGAAGTCAACCGGGTTTCAGTCGGTGCGTGTTTGTTCGTGAACGGCCGGGCGATCATGACTCCCGCGCTTGCCCGTCAATTGAAGAAGACAAAGGCCGATACGTTGTACACCACTGGGGACGAACTTGTGGCAGTTCTTCTTAGCGGCGAGAACCTTGTCAAAGCCATGGCAAGCGGCTACGCAGATGCAATTGATCTCTCCCATATAAGGGGAGTGCCGAGAGTCGAAGTCGAGGCAGAGCTTGTGCACTATCCTTGGGATCTTGTCTATGCGAACGAGACAGCGCTGCCGAATGACTTTGCACTGCTGACGAAGAATGCTAAAGGCATATCTCGAAAGGCTGACGTTCACAAAGCGGCAGTGCTTGTTGCGAGGAAGAACATCCACATCGGCAAGGAGAGCGTGGTCGGCGCGGGGGCTGTGCTCGATGCATCTGAAGGCCCCATTTACGTTGGCAATAGCGTGAAGATCTTTCCGACAGCGGTGATCCAGGGGCCGTGATTCATTGGCGCTGATTCGATGATCAAAGTTGGTGCGAAT
>CAYHRX010000490.1:0-3029 GCA_964359075.1 uncultured Chitinophagales bacterium | reverse complement strand
TCTTCTGGTTCTAACGCTCCATCCTTAGAAGTGGAGGCGGCCGCTCTCGCCGCTGGATGGCGTGGGACCGGAAGACCTGAAGGTGAAAGAGCTCCTGGAACGCATCACCGGCGACAGCAGCGAAGTCATCCTCGCCCTCAATCCCAATGTTGAAGGTGAGGCAACAACCATCTACATGACGAAGCTACTGAAGCCACTCGGCGTAAAGGTAACCAGAATTGCCCGAGGACTCCCGGTCGGCAGCGACCTGGAATTCGCGGACGAAGCAACACTGAGCAGGGCGCTGGAAGGAAGAGTGGTGGTGTGAAGGGAACATTGGAGTAACGGAGTAATGGATTGATGGATAGCTGGAAGCAAGAGATAGGCGTCCTGATCCTGACGATGGGCTTGATCGGTTGCAATCTGTTTGAGCCCCGCGAGCCTGAGCAACCCTCACAGTCCAGCTCAGATTTCCGCCCTCCGACAACTCCAGAGATCGTGATCGCCAACCTTCAAAGCTCGATAGCGCAGAAGAACATCCAGAACTACATCAACTGCTTTGCAGACCCGGCACGCGCAAGGCGCGGCTTTTTCTTCGTGCCGTCGCCGGAGGCATCAGCACAATACCCAAGTGTGCTCAGCGCCTGGACATATGCCGAAGAGCATGCGTACATGCAGAACCTCATCTCCAAAGCGGCGCCCAACGGGTTTTCAAGCCTTCTGCTCACGCGACGGTCTTCCGTTGTCAGCGCAGACTCTGTTGTGTGGAGTTACGATTATGTCTTCACGTTCCAACACACCGAGGCGGGGTTCCCGTCAACAGCACGCGGCAACCTCCAATTCACACTCGGCGTCGACAACTCCACCTGGTCCATCTACACCTGGAGCGATTTCAAGACGACGCCCGATGTCACCTGGAGTTCATTCAAGGGCCGGTTCAGCAACTAACGCACGATGAACTCCTCATGGGTGATAGTTCCGGCGCTGTTGCTTCTCATGAGCAGCTGCCTTAACCCTTTCGCCCCACGTCTCGACAATTCTCTTGCGCAATCCGCCTGCGATCCCAAAGACTGGGAAAAGGGCGTGTTCCAGTGTTTTCAGACTGCCTACAGCACACGTGACACGACTTCGTATGGGCAATTGCTCGACGCAACATTTACATTTGTGTATCGCGACTATGAGAAAGGCATCGACGTCACCTGGGGACGGGATGAGGAGTTACGCACGACCTATGGGCTCTTCCAGAACGCTCAGCGGCTCGATCTCATCTGGAACAATATCGTTTCCTCCTCCGCCGATTCGACGCGGGTGATTGTTGTGCGAGGATTCAACCTTACCATCACATTCAACCCCAGCGACATTGAGCGCGTGGATGGCTACGCAAACCTCACTCTTGAGCGTGCCCGCAACACCGATCCGTGGAAGATCATCCGCTGGCGCGATGAGTCCAACTTCTGACAGAACCACATGAGTCTCTCCTACACTCTCAGAGAAAGCATCTCCGGTTTCAAACGCACCAAGCTCTCCACCTTTGTCTCGATTGTCACGATCAGCATCTCACTCCTTCTGCTTGGCATCTTTGCAGTCATTACCATCAACACCTCCCGATTCATTGACACGCTGCGGGACAAGGTGGAGATGGAGGCATTCCTTCAGGAGCCGATGACGCGGGACGAGATCGCCGACCTCATCAAGAACGTGACTGATATGCCCGGTGTCGAGCAGGTTGTCTACATTCCAAAGGAGGAAGCGGCGCGGATATTCAAAGAGCAGTTCGGCGAAGACATTGAGAGCGTCCTCGACTTCAACCCGCTGCCGCCGTCACTCAAGGTGTTCCTCAACCAAGGCTACAGAAACGCCGCCCGCTCCAGCGAAGTGTACGAAAAGCTCAAGGCAACCAAAGGCATCGAAAGCGTCATCTATCGCAAAGCGTTGCTCGAGTTCATCGACCAGAAGACCGCTACGGCCCACAACATCACGCTCGGGCTGGGACTGCTGATCAGCCTCTCGGCAGTCTTCCTCGTGTCCAACACGATCCGGCTGGCGATCTACGCGAAGCGGCGCATCGTACGAACGATGGAACTCATCGGGGCAACCCCGGCGTTCATCCGCATGCCCTTTCTGCTCGAAGGGATTATTCAAGGACTTGTTGGTGGAGTTATGGCCGCAGGTGTTCTCTATGTGCTGCTTGAGTATGCGATGCGCTTCATTCTCGCGGAGGTGGCGCAGTATGTTCATATGGATCTGTCATTCTACCTGTTGGTCATCGGTTCCGGTCTTGCGCTGGGACTTGTCGGAAGCATTATCTCTGTGCTGCGCTTCATCAATGTTGCACCGAGGTCTTGAAATAAGAGGAATACTTTGTTAGATTGGCTTCCGTCCGTATGGAGTTCCTCTTCCCTACGCCTCTCTTGCATACCTTGTTCTTTCGCCTCTGCATGTTCGTCACATTGTTGAAAGTAGCTCAATGAACAAAACGACATCGTTCCTCACTTCATCGGTGGGCAGAAAGATTGTCATGTCGCTGACTGGCTTCTTCCTCTTCAGCTTCTTGATCGTCCACCTCTTTATTAACCTCTTCCTGTTCAAGCAAGACAATGGCGCGACGTTCGACGTGTACGCCGAATTCATGGCCACATATCCGTTGCTGCGGCCTCTCGAGATCGTTCTCTTTGCCGGGTTCCTTCTGCACGCGTTTGTCGGCGTGTGGCTCTGGATTACAAACCGCGCCGTTCGTCCGAAGGGATACAAAGTGAACAGGGGGTCTGACAACAGCACACTTACCTCGCGCATTGCATTCTGGACCGGCATGGTTATCGCGACGTTCCTTGTCGTCCACGTCAATACCTTCTTCGTGAAGTCACGCTTCTTCCCCGACGGTAGGACAATGTATGCGATGGTCGCCGAAGCATTCAAGAGTCCGGTGTACGATCTCTTCTATGCTGTTGCGTTGATCTTCCTCGGTTATCATATCAAACACGGATTCCAGTCCGCCTGCCAGACGCTCGGCCTGCGCGAATTGGTTGGCCTGCATCAGCGCCCAGAGCTGA
>CAYHRX010000489.1:0-3032 GCA_964359075.1 uncultured Chitinophagales bacterium | reverse complement strand
AATCGCACGGGCTTCGGCTTGGTGTGAAAGGCGGCGGTTGCTCTGGGCTTTCCTACGTGCTGGGCTTTGATGAGAAAGCAAAGGAGACCGACAAGGTTCTGAATATTCACGGTGTCACCGTGTTTGTCGATCCCAAAAGCCTCTTCTATCTTTCAGGCACAGTGCTCGACTTCAGCGATGGGCTGAACGGAAAGGGCTTTGTCTTCAATAATCCTCAGTCTGCCAAGACTTGCGGATGCGGCAGCTCGTTCGGCGTTTGATCGTCTAAAATGCCTCTGGAAGTTTTCCGGAATTGTTGTATCTTCATACCGTCGAGACTGATTGCCGGGGGCATTCCTCCGGCAGAGTCTGTTACAGTGTAATAAACTTCACTCACACTTCATTTGCCTTCAGCAGCTACACTTTTTTCTTTTCGCATTCTGTTACTGCAGATACTGCTGACATCATCAACCATCACCTAACGGAGGTATTATGGATCTTCACATCGCAGCAGGCATTCTGTGGATTGGCTTGCTGTACTGGTTTAACTTTGTGAACATCCCTTTTGCGGCAACGATGGATGGAGAGACGAAGAAGAAAGTCGTGCCTGAATTGCTACCGCGTGCCCTGTATTTCTTCCGATGGGGAGCTGTATGGACGTGGGCGACCGGGTTGCTGTTGCTCTTGCTGGTCTTCTATCATGGGCAACTGATGTTCCCTTCGCAAGAGCAATCATGGACAGTGGGCAGTTGGGTCATGGTCGCCGTTGCGTTCTTGATGTTCTTTTTATATGATCCACTTGCAAAGAGCGCGCTGGGAAAGGATATCAAGCAATTTGGTGCTTTGAGTTTTGTCATCATCGCGATTGTTGTATACCTCATGTATACGTTTGGCGGATTTGGTTATCGCGCATATCAGATTCATCTCGGCACGATGTTGGGAACGATCATGATCATGAACGTGTGGATGAGGATCTGGCCTGCTCAAAAGAAAATCATCGCTGCAGTGAAAGAGGGTACTGCCCCTGATGCGGCTCTACCCGCACTTGCAGGGCAGCGCTCGCGCCATAATGTCTACATGTCCGTCTCGCTGTTCTGGACGATGATCAATATGCACACGACAGTTGTCGGAGAGGAAAACTGGTGGGCGATCCTTGTTGTCACCGCAATTGCCTGGTTGTTCATCAGTTGGATCTATGACAAGGCAGCGAAAGTGAAAGGCTTCTAGACTAGCCCGGAGAACACTCGCGTGAAGCGAAGGACGTTTATCAAAACAACCGCGGTCACTGGTGCTTTGGCTGCCGTGGTACAGGCAACAGACTCGAATGAACTACTGAATCAGTTCACAACGACAGGAGGAGGAAGTACTGTGTACGAATGGAAGTTCAATCCCCGACCATATTCCGATGAGGAGGCAAAGAAGCTGCTCGCTTCCGTCGTCGATGCTGAGACAACGGACTGGCACTACAACACACATCATAAAGGGTACGTGACTGCCTTAAACAACATCGAGAAGGGGCTGGAAGGTGCAGACCGTGCCGCTGCCAATGGCAACTACAGCCAGATTGGTGAGTTGAAGCGTCGGACGACATGGAACCATGCAGGCACACTTCTTCACGATGTATACTGGGAAGTGATGGGGGGTGACGGCGACGTGTCCAAAGGTCCAGATGTGAAAGCCGCCATCGAGAAGCACTTCGGCACAATTGATGCTTGGAAGGCTGACTTCAAAGCATCGGCGCTCTCGGCAAAGCTGAGCGGATGGGGTGTTCTTGTTTACGACATGCTCTACTCGCAACGTCTGCTCAACGTAACCGTCGACGAGCACCATTACGGCGCAATCTGGGGCGGCATCCCTCTCATCCCGTGCGATGTGTTCGAGCACGCGTACTATCACAAGGATGGTCCCAAGCGTGCAGCGTACATTGATAACTTCCTCGGCAACCTGCACTGGGGAAGAATCAACGAACGCTACAAGAAGTACGCGAAGTGAAGGTGTGGAGCAACCATGAAATGGACCTGGCACGATATAGACGACATCGCCCTGGACCTCGTCGAGAAATTTCCGCTTCTTGACCCTCTCACGGTAAAACTGCCTGAGCTGAAGAAGATGGTGGCCGAGCTCTCCACCTTCAACGACGATCCGGATGCGGTGAGTGACAAGACCCTTGAGGCAATCCAGGCGGCGTGGTACGATGAATATGAGGACTGACCTTTGATGGCCGAAGAGCGTCTGTCTCTCTTCCCGCTCAAGGTGGTGCTGTTTCCAGGCTCCGCTCTTCCCCTTCATATCTTCGAGGAGCGGTATAAGACGCTGATCAATGAGTGCATCCGTGAAGAGGGAACAGAATTCGGCATCAACCTCAAAAATGATGACCAGTTGAAGCGTGTGGGATGTTCCGCAGTTGTGCGGGAGATGATGCAACGCTATGAGGATGGCCGGATGGACATCATCGTGGAAGGACGGCGGCGCTACGAGCTGCACAGTCTCGATGAGAAGAGCGCGCCATACGCCGTTGGGCGTGTCACGTTCTTCACAAACGAACCCTATGACGTTGACATTGCTCTGGCAGATCGGACAGCGAGGCTGTACAACAGTCTCATCCAGATTGTGTACGAGGAAAAACTGCCGAAGCTCTTGCTCGACGCTCTGGCACGGAACGTCTCCTATGTCATCGCCCAGAAATCGGGCTTGACTCTCGCGCAGCGGCAGGACCTGCTGGAGATGCAGTCGGAGAACCAGCGATTAATGAAGCTGTTCGATTACCTCATGACGGTTCTTCCGAAGCTCCACCAATTACAGGAAGTCCAACGCATTGTTGGCAATGACGGTTATGTCTAATCAACAGATGAAACTACCGGAGGAATCATGAACAAGAAAAAACAAGCGGTTCGCAGGAAGCACAAGAAGGCGATCGAGCGGGCGAAGGCGAAGCGCAGAGCACTCGCTTCAGCCAGAAAGTCGTAACACATGCAGAGAGGTGATCGGGAGATCACCTCGATACATTGAATGAAGATTCCGCGATGAGCCTCATAAGTGAACAACAACTCGTG
>CAYHRX010000488.1:0-3036 GCA_964359075.1 uncultured Chitinophagales bacterium | reverse complement strand
TGGTCTTCGTCGACGACGTTCAGGTCGCCGGTCCGCTCACGGATGTAAAGCCATCGCTGGGCCTCCCCGACGAGATGACGCTCTCGCAGAACTACCCCAATCCGTTCAACCCATCGACCACGATTGTATGGACTGTGCCGACTGCATCGAAGGTGACTCTAAAGATCTACAATCCCCTCGGTCAGGTAGTCGGGACGCTCGTTGATGCTGACATGGATCCGGGTGAGTATGCTACCACGTGGGATGCAACGGGCTTTCCGGCAGGTGCGTACTTCTACCGGCTGCAAATCGGCAGCCAGGTGCAGACGCGGAAGCTTGTCTTGGTCAAGTGATGCGCTGAACAAGTACTTGCGTAGGGACACGGCACACTCGCTGATCTCCATGAAGTGAGCCATGTCCCTACGTGGCTTGTGTTGCTCTTTCCCGACGTGACACACCCTCCTCATCACCCGCCACTCGAGAACGAGTGAGTGCATTGCATCTCGCCTCTCCATTTCCGATATTGCTACGCAACTCCACACGTTGTTCATTCAAGGGATCGTCACAATGAAATCGCTGATTGCTGTCCAGTGCATCGTGCTGTGTGCAGTACTCGTCTCATGCACACCCCGTCAGACCGAAGACCAGGAGTTCGAGTCTCTCGCGAAGAACTATATCGAGAATCTCCTTCAGATGAAACCCGAGTGGGCAACCAGTCTTGGCGACCATCGCTACGATAACAGGCTGAGTGACTACTCAGCGACAGGCATCAACGCCGACCGTCAGCTCAACCAAACATACCTCGCCTCGCTGGCTGCAATCGATGTGAACCAGCTAAGCGCAACCAACAAGATCGACTACAAGATCCTCAAGACAAACCTTGA
Source organism: uncultured Chitinophagales bacterium (assembly GCA_964359075.1). Lineage (GTDB taxonomy): Bacteria > Bacteroidota > Ignavibacteria > UBA10030 > UBA6906 > UBA11986. Next base: position 2,173 of record CAYHRX010000488.1, on the reverse strand, counting down.
ATCGTGGCTGTTCCAGATTGACACGCTCAGGGACTACGAATGGAACCCCCTGAACTATAATGTCGGCGGGGCGATCTATGGACTGCTTGCACGAGAGTTCGCACCCGTGAAAGACCGTTTGCTGAGTGTGAAGGAACGTTTGAAAGGCGTGCCGATGGTCCTTGCTGCGGCGAAGGCAAACCTCAAGAACCCTCCGAAGATCCACACTGAGACCGCCATCCGCCAGAATCCCGGCACCATCTCGATGATCAGGGATGAACTCAAGACCTATCTCGACCAGGTCCCGGAACTGAAAGAGGAGTTCGCACCGATTCAGGCTGAAGCAGTGAGGGCGCTTGAAGAGTATGGACAGTGGCTGGAGAAGGACCTGCTGCCCAACGCCAATGGTGACTTCAGGATTGGTGATGAAAAGTATAGAAGGAAACTCTTCTACTCGCTCGAGTCTGATCTCACGAAGGAGGACATCCTGAAGTCTGGTGAAGAAGACTTGAAGAAGACGCAGGCGACAATGTATGAGACGGCATTGCCGCTGCACAAGAAGCTCTTCCCAAAAGTGACGGATGCGAAGAAGCTTGAGGACAAGCAAGGTGTCATCAAGGCCGTGCTGAACAAACTTGCCGATACGCATCCAACAAACGCAACGATCGTTGATCTCGCGAAGCAGTACTTGCAGTCAACGACCGACTTCGTCCGGTCGAACAACCTGATGACTGTCCCTGACGAGCCGGTGAAGATCATCGTGATGCCGGAGTTCCAGCGGGGCGTGGCCGTGGCGTACTGCGATGCCCCAGGACCGCTTGAGAAGAACGGCGAGACATTCTACTCCATCTCTCCCACTCCGGCGGATTGGACGAGGGAGCGAGTCGAGTCATTCTTCCGTGAGTACAACAACTACATGCTGGAGGACCTGACGATCCACGAGGCGATGCCCGGACACTACCTGCAACTTGCGCACGCGAACAAGTTCAAGGCTCCGACGATGGTCAGGGCGATCTTTGGCAGCGGGACGTTTATTGAGGGATGGGCAACGTACGCCGAACAGGTAATGGTGGAGAGAGGCTACGGCGGACCCGAAGTGAAGATGCAGCAACTGAAGATGCGTCTCCGTCTCATCATCAACTCAATCATCGACCAGAAAATCCATACGGCAGGAATGACGGAAAAGGAAGCGATGGACATGATGATGACCGAAGGCTTCCAGGAGGAAGGCGAAGCGGCTGGCAAATGGCGACGTGCCTGCCTCACGTCAACCCAGCTTTCGACGTACTACGTCGGCAACACTGAGCTGAACAGGCTTCGCAAAGCCTACGAGGCAAAGCACGGCAGCACCGCCGACATGAAGACGATGCACGATGCAATCCTTTCTCTTGGCTCCCCCGCCCCGAAGTACATTAAACAGGCTCTTGGACTCTGATCTGGTTCAGGTGCCCGTCATTCGGCGCGGTGGCGGCCGCCTGTGCTCTTCTTTTCGGTTGCCACGTTGTGTCTTGGCGTTTTCGTCCTTCTTTGCGCGACCGGGCATCCTTGTGGCAAGCACGCTGCACTAAGCGATGATCGCGATGGCAATCAACGTGGTAACCGCGTACGAGGGACTACTCCGGATAACAACTTCTAGATACTTAGCAGCCTGTTGTTTTTCGTCTCGTGCGCCAGCGCCGCGTCGTCGTTTCTGTTTCTGACTACGCTGTTTCCACAGCCCAAGAACGGACCGTTGCCACAGAACAGTGTTGTTCGAATTCACATTCATCCCGCAGTCGGAATCTGCAGGCTACGCGAAAGAACCCGTTTCGCGGCGAGTACGGCCGATGGATTTGGAAAAGAGACCACAGGATTCTATCTTAACTTCGGTCAACTGATCTGACGCTGATCTTCTCACACATAGACATCTCGGTTCTTTCTGTGCAGCCCCTGCCGTTGCGCTTGGCGCCTTTGGTGCGCACGCGCTCAAGGGCATGCTCTCACCTGACATGCTTGCTGTCTTTGAGACTGCGGTACGATACCAGATGTATCATTCCCTAGCACTGATCGGCACGGGGATCTGCATGCAGACCTTCAGGAAGCATGATTCTCACCATCTTCGAGCTTCGCTGGCTGGGTGCCATTACGCCTTTGGGTGGGGTCGCCTTCATTGGTGGTTGGATTGCGTTTGCGTGGACGTGTGTCCGAATGGCTG
>CAYHRX010000487.1:0-3043 GCA_964359075.1 uncultured Chitinophagales bacterium | reverse complement strand
AGTGAGAACGACTGGAATGCGCTTGCCACTGTGCCATTGAACTGGGACACGGTGCCCACCGGATTCACATCAGCACCAAAGTTTGAAATGACTACAGCAAAACGAGTTGAGCCAAGACCTGTCCAGTAGAACGTACCCAGATCAACCATGACCGACCTCATCTTCAAAACGTCAAGAGTCTCCTCAACGTACTTCACCGTTGCCCCAAAACTGAACTGGTCAGTCATCCTCTTCGAGTAGGTCAGCCCTACGGCTATGTCACCGAATGTGAAGTAGCGTCCCGTTCCGAACGGCTGCGCTTCCGTGGTGATCTCCATATCCTTCATATACAATGAAGAAAAGGATGCTCCCACAGCGTCCTGGTCAGTGATGTGGTAGACGATGCCGAAGAAGTCGTGTTTGATGTCAACGACGTACTCAGTGTGGGACGCCATGGCTTGATCCTCTTTGAACTGCGTGAGTCCCGCCGGGTTCCAATAGAGGGCTGATACGTCATTGGCAACTGCGACGAACGACTCTCCCATCGCCACACCTCGTGCGCCAACGCCCAGCTTCAGAAACTGAAAAGCCGATATGCCGGTACGCTGTCCACCAAGGTTTGGCACAAGCTGCGCAAGAGCAGAGGTCGAGCTAATCAATCCGATGCAGATCAACAAGTTAAGACGATATATGCAATGGCTCCTCTTGCTCATATCAGAACCTGAATGCGAGACTAAATCGAACGGTTCGCGGTTTCAGGTACCGCGCGGGATTGTACGGGAACGGTGAAATGTCGCCAGACAACGTCGGAAACCGCGGGTCATTGTAGCTCAAAGGCGTGAGATCGCCAAACTCATACGCCCTGCCAGTTACCGGATTGATGATCTGAGAGTTCTTTCTGTTGAGCAGGTTCTCCACCTCTACACTGACAATGAGCTTTCCAAAACCGAGGTCTACGTACTTCTCAAGGTTCATGTCGATGTAGAACCAGTCGTCGCCGACAGATTCATTGATTCGATCTATGTCGCTGATGTATTCAAGACGGCCCGTTGCCGCATTTGTGTCGATGAAGCGCTGCGGAGTATAGCGCTTCCCTGACTGAAAGAACACATGCGTGTACAGGTTGATGTCATCCAGTATTCCTTCTCCTACCCCAAACAATGGCTCGCCTTTCGGCACTGTGAAATTGAGGTTCAACGAGAGTTGCACAGGCCGGTCCCAGATCAGGAATGTCTCCTTGATTGTCTCAGGCTCACCCTGCTGAAGCCTGATGACATTTTCGTTGGGCGTTGAGCTTTTGCCTGTAGCAATCGAGTACGAACCCGAAAATGCTCCACGAAACCAGTTCCCGATTCGCTTCTTATACTCAACCTCCAGGCCCCGCACCCTTCCATAGTCTGAGTTCAGGTACGTGGTGTAGTACTGTGCCCCTCCCACACTCGACAGGCGTCGCACCCTCTTTTCGGTGATGTAGTCGAAGATGTCCTTGTAAAACGCTGTAACAGTCAGAACGTCGTTGCCGGAAAGCTGGTTGCGAATGCCGAGCTCGTAGGCAACCGTGGTTTCAGGATTGAGGTTGGGGTTGCCAACCGGAAGATCAGACCGGACGCTCGTCCTGTTCAGCTTGCCGTAGACGAACTGTGGACGAGGCAGCTTTGAGAAGTGTCCGTACGAGAAGAAGAGCGTCTGGTTGTCGGAGATCGGATGGGAGATGCCGAGTCGTAGACTGAGACGTGCCTTCACTCTCCTGCCGAAGAGCGTGAAGGTGTCGTTCTTGTACTGCTCACGCAGCGCCTGGGAGATGATCAGCGCCGACGATGTATCATCCACAATGTCATCGACGAACTTGCCGGGGAACCAATAGTCCAGACGCATGCCAAAGTTCAGGATCATCCCGCTGATCGTGATGTTGTCCTGAGCATAGAGAGCGCCAAGTGACGGGCTGACGGAGTAAATGTCATTGTCATACCCGAGCGGCTTCACCCACGGACGGATGAGCTCGGCAATCTGGAGATTCTGGAGCCGCATCTCGAGGCCGGACTTGAATTTGTTCTTCTCGGTGAAGAAGTTCGTCAGGTCAAACTTGAACGTGTACTCCTCGATGAAGTGGTCTCGCCATGAGGTGGGCGCGCCAACATCGTAGAAGCCATCACCCGCAACCACTCCAACAGTATCGGAAAACCGGTTGTAGTACCTGATGGGATACGTGACGATGTCTTGTGGAGGGATATACGCGCTGAAGTCCTTCCCATTCGCATCTCCCCGCACATGAGCGGTGTACTTGCTGAGCCTGACCTCATAGAACAACTGATTGCTCAGCGTATGAGTCCATGAAAGAGAATGCTGGATGTTCCGCTGCGAAAAGGTTGCGGCGCTGTCAGGGATGTACTGGAACAGATACTGGTAGCCGGGGTTCGGCTCCACGCGCTCCAGTGTTGCCTGCACCGTCTGTGTGTTCTGGTCGATTACCACAGATTGGTTGTAGGCATACGCAAGCTTTATTGTACCTGAAGGCTTATACGTGAATTTGGTAAGCCATGAGTAGTTGTTGCTGCGGCGCGGTGCTGTATTGTATGTGCCAAAGAATGTCGGGTATACCGAGGAGTAGAGTGAATGCGGGGCAATCGCCTCGTACCCGTGTGGTCTGTTGTCCGAGCCAATGGTCTCGACCCATCGGGTATACCCATCTGTAAGGTTGGCGAAGAAGGTACCGAAGAAGCTCATCTGGCCTGGAATCTCGATACCGAGAGCAGGAAGCAGATACCGCGTCAGCGGCTCCGGCCCGCTCAGATTGGCGTCGTAGATATCGGTGTTCCAGTTTGAGCGTGAGTTCTTGTTCAAGCCATAGTGATCGGTCTTGTATGAGATTGCCCCACTGTACTTCTCGGCGCCCTCTCGTGTAGTGATGTTCACGATGCCGGATGTCGCCTGGCCATACTCCGCGTTATAGCCGCCCGTGATGACTTCAACTTCCTGGATTGCTGCGGGACTCACCTGCAATCCGAAGCCGGTTCCCGCAAGAGGATCTTGAACGGAGATACCATCCACGAGATATGCATTCTCA
>CAYHRX010000486.1:0-3049 GCA_964359075.1 uncultured Chitinophagales bacterium | reverse complement strand
TATTAACGCCATTGCAGTTCCTGATCAAGCCATCATACGATCGGGTGAAAGAAATATCGTCGTCGTTTCTCTCGGTGGCGGCTATTTTGATCCTCGCGAGGTGAAGCTCGGTGTCATGGCAGAGGGCTACGTTCAGGTTCTTGAGGGAATCAAAGATGGAGAAAACATCGTAACCTCATCGCAGTTTCTCATTGACTCAGAAAGCAACCTCAAAGCTGCGATTGGTTTGATGGCGGGACACGCTGGGCACGACATGTCCAAACCGATGGAAGAACAAAAAGCCGTACCTGAGGAGTCGAAAACTCCTCAAATGAAGGAGATGCCAAAGAAAAGTAAATCCGAAAGACGCGAGATGAAATCAATGGAGGAGGACAAGTCAGAAACGATCAGTAAGCCAAAGACTACGAAATCGCAAAAGAGGCAACTGTACACTTGCGAGATGCACCCGGAAGTGGTAAGTGACAAGCCTGGCGATTGTCCAAAGTGTGGGATGAAGCTCGTACCCAAAACCAATGGTCAGTAAGCAGCTTTCTTAATCGGAGAATATCATGCTGCAGAAAATAATCGAGTGGTCCGTACGCAACAAGTTCATGGTCATACTCGCCGTGGTAGTCCTGGTCGGCTGGGGTATTCACTCGATGCTGAGCATCCCCATTGATGCCATTCCAGACATGAGCGATGTGCAGGTCATCATCTACACCGAGTATCCTGGCCAGTCGCCGCGCATCGTGGAAGACCAGGTGACCTATCCACTGACCACCGCCATGGTCTCGGTGCCGGGTTCAAAAGTCGTGCGTGGATACTCGTTTTTCGGTTATTCCCTGGTCTATGTTATCTTTGAAGATGGAACGGACCTCTACTGGGCACGCAGCAGAGTGCTGGAATATCTCAACTATGCGCAAAAGCGACTGCCATCCAAAGTTGTCCCAACCCTTGGTCCCGATGCGACCGGAGTTGGCTGGGTTTTCATGTACCAGCTCACATCAGACAAACACTCGTTGCAAGAGCTGCGGTCATACCAGGATTGGTATCTGAAGTATGAATTAACCGCTGTGGAAGGGGTGTCGGAGGTTGCCAGCATTGGTGGCTTTGTCAAGCAGTATCAGGTGACGGTCGATCCTGCAAAAATGCTCGCCTACAACATCCCGCTGATGATGGTCGAAACGGCCATTAAGACCTCCAACAACGACGTTGGCGGCGAAGTGATCGAAATGAGCGAGATGGAGTTTATGGTGAGGGGACTCGGCTACATCAAGTCCATCGACGATGTCAAGAACATCCCGATCATGGTGGATAAAAAGAGCGGCACGCCGGTGTATGTGAAGGATGTCGCCGACGTGACGATCGGTCCACTGATGCGCCGCGGACTTGCGGAAAGCAACGGCGAGGGCGAAGTGGTCGGCGGCATCATCGTGATGCGGTATGGTCAGAATGCGCTGGATGTGATCGAGAAGGTCAAAAAGAAGCTTGAAGTTCTCAAGCAAGGCTTACCAGAGGATGTGAAGATCGATATCGCTTATGATAGATCAAGTCTTATTGAGCGAGCCATTGATACCCTCACCGAAGGCCTGATTGAAGAGATGGTCGTTGTGGCACTCGTGATCATTGCGTTCCTATTGCATGCCCGGAGTTCGTTTGTCGTGATCATTACCCTGCCGACTGCCGTCATCATTTCGTTCGCCATCATGAAGCTGCAGGGGATCAATGCGAACATCATGTCACTCAGTGGAATCGCTGTTGCCATTGGGGCTATGGTTGATGCCGCGATTATCATGGTGGAGAATGCCCACAAGCATCTTGAACGCGAGCATGAGAAACCCCCGGCAGAGCGCAAAGAACACTGGCAAGTGATACTGGATGCAGCCAAAGAAGTAGGTCCCTCGTTGTTCTTTTCCCTGGCTGTCATCACCATTTCGTTCCTTCCCGTCTTTACCCTGGAAGCGCAAGAAGGCCGGCTGTTCAAACCCCTGGCTTTTACCAAGACCTACGCCATGGGAGGCGCAGCCATTCTTGCGGTCACGCTCGTGCCTGTGCTGATGGGATATTGGATTCGCGGAAAAATCCGCTCGGAGGAACACCATCCTCTTAGTCGGGTCTTAATCAGGCTGTATCACCCCGTGGTTGACTTTGTGTTGAGGCACAACAAATGGGTGATCGTGGTGACGCTGGCGCTCATGGCTCTCACCTATTTCGCGTACAGCCAGCTCGGCTCTGAGTTCATGCCGCCGCTGTATGAAGGCGACCTGCTCTACATGCCCACGACGCTCCCAGGTATGTCCATCACCAAAGCGCGCGAGGTGCTCCAACAAACGGACAAGATCATCCGCCAGTTTCCGGAAGTGCACCACGTCTTCGGCAAAATTGGTCGAGCTGAGACGGCAACGGATCCCGCCGGACTTGACATGATCGAGACAACGATCATGCTGAAACCTGAGAGTGAATGGCGTCCCGGCATGACGGTGGACAAGCTCATCGACGAGATGGATCGCGCCATACAATTTCCCGGTCTCACCAATGCTTGGACAATGCCTATCAAGACACGCGTAGATATGCTGAGCACAGGTATCAAGACCCCCGTGGGAATTAAGATTTCTGGCCCGGATTTGAAAGTTCTGGAACAGATTGGAAAGGAAGTTGAGGCGGTCGTGCGAACTGTCCCCGGAACGTTAAGTGCGTTTGCAGAACGAGCCGTGGGCGGGAATTATCTCGATTTCGATATCAATCGTCAGGAGGCTGCTCGGTATGGCCTGACTGTCGGTGACGTGCAGAACATCATTCAGACGGCCATGGGTGGCATGAGCATCACCAACACTGTCGAAGGTCTCGAGCGTTACACAGTGAATCTTCGTTACAGCCGTGAGCTGCGCGATAATCTCGAAGCCCTGCGGCGAGTTCTTGTTCCCACTCCGACCGGCGAACAGATCCCCATCGGGCAGCTTTCAACCATCACCCCACGCAAAGGTCCGATGGTAGTCCGCACCGAAGATACACGCCCCAACTCGTGGGTCTATATCGATATCAAAGACATCGATGTCGGGACGTACGTGCA
>CAYHRX010000485.1:0-3069 GCA_964359075.1 uncultured Chitinophagales bacterium | reverse complement strand
TGCTTCAAGAGCGCCTGCTGCGCTAGTTCCCAACCTTTCTCCTCCGTGCCCGAGCAGGTCGATGAGCTCTTTCACGTGTCATTGCGAGTCCCGACGTTCTTGTTCGGGACAAAGCAATCTCTCTTTTCTGCACGGATTCGAAGATTGAAATTGCTTCTCCCGACTTCCGCCACGAAATGGGCGGACAGGTCGTCGGGATCGCAATGACTGTGACGCTCGGTTTTTCAACACCTGCCAGCTGAGGCGCCTAGTGTCATTTCTCCAAACTCCCCATCGCTTTCTGCAGCTTCACGAGCGAGGTGTTGTAGTCGTACAGCGACTGAATGTTCGTAATCCGTGCATTTGAGACTGTAAGCTGAGCGTCGGTCGTCTCGAGTGCGGTCCCCACACCGGCGGCATATTGTCGCTCTGCGAGGTTGAGGTTCTGCTCAGCTTGCTCAACAAGCTTCGTCGTTGCTGCAATGCGCTCCTCCGCTTCTCTCAATCCCCAGTACGCCTGCTCAACCTCAAGCACGATTGACTCTCGCAAGACATCGAGGTTCGCCTGTGCAACATCGGCTGCCGCCTCGGCCTGTTGCACTTGCCCCACAACGGAGAAACCCTGGAACACGGGGAACGTCAGCGTAACGCCGGCGTTCCACCGGCTGAAGAGCGGAAAGTTGAAGTTGCTCCACGTCCAGTTGCCGAACGCAGAAAGCGTCGGGAGATGCTGGTCCCATGCCGCTGTCACGAGAGAGCGGTTCGCCTCAACACGTGTACGCGCAGCATGCAGCTCAGGCCTCTTCGTGAACGCCACTTCCTTGACCGAGTCCAGCGCGAGCGCGAACGGTGTAACGGACAACGTATCGCTGACGGTGAACGGATGCTTGGGATGAACGCCCATCGCGTTTTCAAGCTGAAGATTGGCCACACGGAGCTGGTTCCTCGCCCGTATCAGATTCACGTTGGCATTTGCGAGATCAACTTCCGCCTTGGTAACATCAAACAGCGGCCGCCGACCAACGTTATAGAACGCCTTCGCCTGTGCAAGATGCCGCGAGACCTGTTCAAACGCTTCCTCGTTCACACGCGCCACCTGCCGCGCCTGCACAGCACCGAAGTATGCAATCTGCACGTTGGCAATCACCGTCCCCCGCGCCGCCTCAAAGTCAAGCGATGAGGCATCGAGAAAGCCGCTGTTCGCGGAGACCCTGTTGATCGTCCGGCCGAAGTCGAAGAGCGTCTGGTTGATCTGCAGACCAGCCGAGTAGTTATTGTACGACTGATTGCGCGGTGGGAACGACGGGTTGAACACAAATGCGCCATCGGTCCGTTGAGCGGTTGCCGAAAGATTCAGAGAAGGCATGTACGCTGACTTCGCCTGAGTCAGCGAGCCGGACGCGGAGGCAATATTGGCTTCCGCGGCCTTCAACGACGGATGATGCTCGACTGCAAGCACAATAGCCTGCTGCAAGGTCAGGCTCTCGGTCCCGGACTGAGCCATGACAGGTTGAAGGGGCGACTGAAGGCCCACTCCAAGCAAGGCAACAAGCAGAAGACTCTTCGCAATGACTTTAGCCAAGTCTCAAATCTCCTCCGGCTTCATCTCACGCTTAAACTTCTCCTCGAACACCGTGTACAATGCCGGCACCAGGAACAACGTCAGCGTTGTTGAAACGCTGAGGCCGCCAATTACTGCAATCGCGAGCGGCGCCTGTGTCTGTTCACCACCAAGGCCAAACGCCATCGGGAAGAGTCCGAGCACCGTTGCCAGCGACGTCATGAGAATTGGCTTCAACCTCGTCCGTCCTGCTCTTACCACTGCCTCGTGCAATTCGACTCCTCTCATCCGGAGATGGTTCGTGTAGTCGACAAGCAGGATCCCGTTGCTCACCACAATCCCCACCATGACAATGATTCCCTGGAAGGATGTTACGGACAGCGTGGTGTTCGTCAGGAAGAGTATCCAGAACACACCAACGATCCCCAGAGGCACAGTGAACATGATGATGAACGGATCGAGCAGCGACTGGAACTGAGACGCCATCACCACGTACACCAGCAGGATGGCCAGAGCAAAAGCCAGGAGCAAATCTCTGAATGTTTTCTGTTGTTGCTCAACGTTGCCGCCAAGACGCACTTCGAAGCCGGGCGGGATGTTCATCTTGTCGACCTCTGCTCTGATGTCGCTTGCGACGCTGCCCAGGTCGCGTCCGCTGACGTTTGCCGTCACATCAACGATACGCTGCTGCGACTTCCGGTCGATCTGTACGGGTGAGTTTGCCTTCTCAATCGTTGCGACGTTGCCAAGCAGCACCTGCTGGCCGCCGACGGTTGTCAGCACAATGTTCTTCAAGTCCTCGATCTGTGAGCGGTAGTCTTCACTCAAGCGGACAAGGATATTGTACTGGTTGCCTGTCACCGGGTCTGTGTAGATCTAGGCGAAGCTCCCATAGATACAAGTGTTGATCGTGTTCGAGATCTGCGCGACGTTGATGCCGAGGATACCGGCTTTGTCGCGGTCAATCTTCACGCGCAACTCAGGCAAGTTGTCCTCACGAGTTATCTGAACGTCCACAGCACCCGGAGTCGAACGCACTATCGAGGCGATCTCCTTCGCAAGGGCCGATCCCTTCTCGAGGTCGAAGCCCCGAATCTCCACATCGATGGGAGCGGAGGAGCCGAAGTTCAGGAGGAAGCGGAGGAAACCACCAGGGCTGACAAAGAGCGATGCACCCGGCACCGAGGCAATCTTTGGACGGATGTCTTTAACAATCTCAAACACAGATCTCTTGCGGTGATCGAGAGGTACAAGCGCCACCTGGATGTTCGCGGCGTGGCTGCCGGAGTTTCGATTGAAAAAATTCCCGCTCCGCGCGGTCGGGACGCCGATATCTGCAATCATTGCCTGAATCTCCGGGACGTTCGCCTGCAGGATGGATTCGATCTGCCGGACCAGCTTGTCGGTCTCCTCAGCACGCGTGCCCACCGGAAGTTTCACCGTGATGCTCAACTGACCCTCGTCCTGATCCGGGAAGAACTCCGTGCCAATGAACTTGACGAGTCCGAATGACACTACGGCCATCCCAA
>CAYHRX010000484.1:0-3075 GCA_964359075.1 uncultured Chitinophagales bacterium | reverse complement strand
TAGGATAAGCTGCTGCAAATGGCGGTGGCTCAACTACTGACAGCCATATACGAGCAGGACTTCCTTGATAGCAGTTGGGGCTAGTCTCTCCTGGGGCTACGATAACTTTGACCAGCTAACGTCTGCGACTCGCACGAACAGCCCTAACGGCGCCGCAGATGCCGCCTATAACTATGGCTACCAGTACGACCTCATCGGCAACCGCCTGCATGAGAACCGCGGTCAGCTTGATTTGAACAGCACGTATAACCCTCTCAATCAGTTGACGTATCTGGACTGGGGCGGGAAACTCGATGTCCTTGGTATTACGACAAGCACAGGTGATATTGTAAAAGTCGCCGGACAAGCGGCACAGATGTTTGGAACAAATTATCTTGGCGGCGCAAAAGTTGGCCCTGGAAGTAACGCTATTCCGGTCGTAGCATGGAACGGAACAAATTCAACGCAGACCAACCGCACTGTATACATGCCGCCCGTCAAACCGCAGAAGTTCTTATACGATCTAAATGGCAACATTACCAATGATGAACAAAGGGCGTTCTTTTGGGACGAAGAGAATCGTTTGGTTACAATCGAATCTCTCGTTGGCGAGAAACGTAAATCTGAATATGTCTACGATGCTCAGTGGAGGAGAACACAGAAAAAAGACTTGTCCGGTTTGAGTGGTTCCGGGTATTCAACCACCAATATTACAAGGTTCGTATGGGATAACTGGCTGCTCATATCAGACATCACCGATACTCCCACACTTCCATACTCCGTTACGAATTATTATGTTTGGGGTTTAGATTTATCGCAGAGTTTGCAGGGTGCGGGTGGAATTGGCGGACTGCTTGCCTCGATACGTGCCCCCCCACAAACGAATAATTGGTTGTTCGCGTTTGACGGAAATGGGAATGTTGCAAATGTTTCGGATGATTCAGGCGTAAAAGTTGCTTCATTCAATTATGATCCCTTCGGCAGATTAATCTCATTTTCCGGTTCTCAAGCTGATTCTATTCCATGGAAATTATCAACAAAATATTCCGAGCCATGGTGGAATCTTATGTATTACGGTTACCGCTATTGTGCGCCAAGACAAAACTTGGCGTCTCTTGCGGGGTGAGAGTCCCCGTCGGGTAAGGATGGCCAACCACCCGTACTGAGTGTTGGCATCGTGAAGGAGGTGGCAGACACTGAACGACACGGTGTAAGCGTACACAAGGAATCCCACGGGCCGCAGGGGAGTGGCACCTCCCCAAAGCGAATCAGCCTCGTTACGTAAGTCATGCGGAGGGCGACGCGGTAGTATCAGCGGAAGCCAGTAACAAGGGAACAGGGAGTGGCCGGTTCCCGGTGACTCCGCCGGGGTCTCAAGCGCGTGGCACGCGGGAAGAGAGACGTACAAGGACTTGGGAGACCCGACGCAGTTCCCCGGCGACGGGGTAGGACGGTGCAACCGGAAAGGAGGCCGTCCGAAGACTGAACGGGAGTCGGATCGCTCCATAGTACTCGGAGACGGGCGAGCCGGTCACATGGGGAAGGGAGCGACAGGGTAATGCAGCTCGCAGGGGAGACATGACGCGGATGCGACAGGCCGCTATAGACATGCCCACGATCCTGCGGGGGATAGCGAATCGGGCGCGGAGAGAACCGAAGGCACGATTCCAAAACCTCTACGGGATGCTCAACGAGGCGAATCTGCGCTGGTGTTTTTATCAGTTGCGGAAAGATGCAGCGTCAGGTGTTGACGGGGTCACGTTCGAAGCATACGAACGAGACTTGGCTGAAAACCTGACGAAACTTGTGGAGCGCCTGAAAGGGAAGAGGTATCGGGCCAAACTGGTCCGCCGGGTACAGATACCCAAGGGACAGGGGAAATGGAGGCCATTGGGAATACCGGCGATAGAAGACAAGTTGGTGCAGATGGGTGCGGCGAAGATGTTAGAAGCCATATACGAGCAGGACTTTCTGAACACGAACTGGGGTTTTCGTCCGGGGCGCGGACCGCAGAAGGCGAGCCGGGTACTGGCAGGGCGACTGGTGATCGGGAAGTACCACTGGGTTGTGGAGGCAGACATACGTACATTCTTTGACAGTATATCGCACGACTGGATGAAGCGGATGCTGGAAGAGCGGGTGGATGATCGAGCCTTCATTCGACTGATCGGGAAATGGCTGAAAGCGGGAGTGATGCAGCAGGGCGGACGGGTGGAATACCCAGAAATGGGAACACCGCAGGGAGGAGTGGTCTCGCCGATACTGGCAAACATCTACCTGCACTATGTGCTGGACCTGTGGTTCGAGCGTGTGGTGCGGAAGACAAGTCAGGGACAAGCGATGGTCATGAGGTTTGCAGACGACTTTGTGGCGGCCTTCGAGCAGGAGACAGAAGCGCAACGGTTTCTGAACCTGCTACGTGAACGGTTGGCGAAGTTCGGGCTGACCCTTGCGGAAGAAAAGACCCGGGTGGTGCGGTTCAGTCGGAACGGGTTGGAGCAGAACGGAGGGTTCGATTTTCTGGGGTTCCAATACCACTGGAATCAGACTCGAAGGGGTGTTCCGAACGTACAACGGATGACAGCACCTACGCGGCTGCGGCGGTCGGTAGCGCGGTTCACGGAATGGATCAAACGGTATCGGCACCTGCCGATCCGGCTCCTTATGGGGCGATTCGTCCCAAAACTGCGGGGATACTGGAACTACTATGGGGTGACAGGGAACTTCCGAAGCATACAGAAGTACTGGCATGAAGTCATACATCTGTTGTACAAGTGGCTGAACCGGCGGAGTGACCGGCGCAGTTACAACTGGGATGGCCTGATCGCTTTGTTGGAGGATTTCCACGTACCCCGGCCGCACATCACGGAAGGGGCGTTGCGCCAAATGCAATTGAAGGGACTCTCATGAACCTGAGTGCCAAGCGAGTTACCTTGAAGAGCCCGGTGCGGAAAAACCGCACGCCGGGATCTGTGAGGGGGCGGTTGGGCAACCGGCCGTTCCTACCTCGACATAGTCCGGATTTAGCGCGCTGGCTCTCAAGAGGAAAGCGCCGGTCAAAGCTGGCGTGAGATAAAGGTGAAAGTCCTAAACAAG
>CAYHRX010000483.1:0-3077 GCA_964359075.1 uncultured Chitinophagales bacterium | reverse complement strand
TGGCTCGAACCTCCTCCTCATCGCACGACGGAAAGAGCGCATTGATGAGCTCGCACAGCAATTGACCCGTGAGCTCAAGATCAACGCACTCGCCGTGCAGCTCGACGTCACCGTCAACGCGGATGTCGAGAGAACATTCTCTTCCCTTCCTACCGAATGGAAGAAGATCGACATCCTTGTCAACAACGCCGGGCTCGCCCGTGGACTGGCGAAGTTCCACGAAGGAAATGTCCAGGACTGGGAAGAGATGATCAACACCAATGTGAAAGGACTGATGTACGTAACGCGGGCAGTGCTGCCAGGGATGGTCGAGCGTAATACCGGCCACGTCATCAACATCGGCTCCATCGCGGGACATCAGACGTATCCCATGGGAAATGTGTACAGCGCTTCGAAGTTCGCCGTCACGGGACTCACTCGCAGCCTGAAGATGGACCTGCTCGGTACAGCAGTGCGTGTCAGCAGTGTTGATCCTGGTTTGGTACAGACGGAGTTTAGTCAGGTCCGCTTTCGCGGCGACCGGGAGCGCGGATCAAAGACATATGCGGGCATGACTCCCCTTCGTCCTGAAGACGTTGCAGAGGTCGTCGTCTTCTGCGCCACACGTCCTGCTCATGTGAGCATCGGCGAGGTCACCGTGACGCCGACGGACCAGGCAACAGTGTCGATGGTGCACCGGAGAACGTAATCCTTCGACTCCCTCCACTCGGTATGACGCAAGTGAGTCGGTCGCCTAGATGACCAAGAAACGAAACACGCGTCACCCTGAGCGACTCACAAGATTGACCTGCGTGGAACCGAAGGGTGACAAGAGAAGAGTGTGTGGAACAACATGAAGTCGGCTTGGGTGTACATACTTCGGTGCTCGGACGCGTCGTACTATGTTGGCTGTACCACCAATCTGCATCAACGTCTCGGCCAGCACAACGCGGGAACCTTTGAAGGCTACACATCCACACGACGACCGGTAGAACTGGTTTGGAGTCAGGAATTCAGTGACATACGCTTTGCGATTGAAGCGGAGAGAAAACTGAAGAAGTGGACTCGGCCCAAGAAAGAAGCTCTGATGCGCAGCGACTTCAACCTCCTGCATGAGTTGTCGCGCTCAACCAAGACCAAGATGAAAAGGAACAAGGAACGAAACACACGTCACCATGCAAACTCTCACACTCAACAAGACTGATCTCACCATCTCCCGGATAGGTCTGGGCGGACTGCCATTCGGTGGACACTACGGTCAGGTGGGACGATTCGAGTGCGTCCGCACGGTGCACGCGGCGGTGGAGGGCGGAATCACATTCTTCGATACATCTCCATCGTATGGTGGTGGCATCGCGGAAGAGATACTCGTCGAGGCGCTCGGCTCTGAAATCGACAAGGTGGTCATTGCCACGAAGATCGGCGCCGGGATCGACAGCGCCGGACACTTCTGGAGCCTGAACAACAGGGCAAACACACTGCGTCAGGTGGAACAAAGCCTGATGCGCCTGCATCGCGAGCAGGTGGACATCTACTTCATTCCCGGCGACGATCCCACGACGCCGATTGGCGAAACAGTGACGACAATGGAAGAGCTGCGCAGCAGAGGAAGGATACGTTTCATCGGCTACTGCACGTCGAACGGTGACCTGTTGCGTGAAGCAATGAAACATGGGCGTATCGATGTTGTGCAGGCGCCCTACAACATGCTGTGCAGACAGATCGAGTCACAGCTTCTCCCGTTCTGTCGTGCGGCGAACATCCCGATCATTGCGTGCGAGCCACTATGCCGTGGACTGCTTACCGGCAAGCTTCATAGAAACTCCTCTTTCGATTTCGACGACATGCGCGTTGAGGATAGACGCTTCCGGGGCGAACAATTCAGAAGAAACATCGAGAGCGTCAACCGTCTACGCACGCTTGCCGAACAGGAAGGACTTTCGCTGGTACAGCTTGCCATTGGCTGGGCGCTGCAGAACCCTGCCGTCTCCGCCGTCATCTGTGGGGCGAGGAGCAAGCTGCAGATCCGTCAATCGATCATCGCTTCTGCAGTTGCGCTGACACCCGAGCAGGTGATGGCCATCGACCAGATCGTTGGCACGGATGTGCTGCAACAGGCGGAGTAACGAGCAGGCCATTGCCGCGTCAAGCGCGTCTCAATGGAAGCATAGGACATCCTTCGACTCCCCCGACATGGTTTCCCGCCTTGCGGGACTCACCATGACGTCGGGGTCGCTCAGGATGACCAAGCGGGTGTCACCCTGAGCGACTCACGAGATTGATCTGGGTGGAGTCGAAGGGTGTCTTGCGTTTCTATTGTCTTTTCGATACACTCCTCCTGCGTTTGCCCTCTGCTGCGGGCTCATGCACCAACGCAGCAACACAACAAACATCATAGAGGTAACAATGAGCATCTTGCGAACACTCTCAGCCGCAGCCGCTGTGGCAATCCTCATCCCGATGTTCTCTTCGGCACAGATACCAAATCCGGGATTCGAGCAATGGTCGGCTGGCTCACCCGACGGCTGGGTCACGAATAACCTTCCAGGCTTCGTTGTACCCATCACTCAATCATCCACGGCTCATGGTGGCTCATCTGCCGCACGGGGTGAAGTTCTCACTTTTAGCGGGATGCCGTACGGTCCAATCATGTACGCGGGTAGTACAGCCAGGGGCTTTCCGGTGACACAACGGCACGCATCGCTCACAGGCTTCTACCGTTTCACACCCGTGGGGGGTGATGTCGTGATCGTTATTATCGATATGACGAGGGCCGATACCCTGGTTGGGCTTGGTGACGTCGTTCTTGGCGCAGCCGCGTCGTACACGCAGTTCACCGCCCCGATCACCTACTTCTCCGCTGAGCGACCTGACACATGCTTCATAGCGATCATTGTCTACGGCGATAGCTCCGGTGGCCCTGCACATGTCGGCTCGGTGATGCTCATCGATGACCTGGCCTTCTCCGGCATTAGTGCCGTCAATAGCGACGCGACCAGTCCGGGAGAATTCAGGCTGTCGCAGAACTACCCCAACCCGTTCAACCCGACGACAGTGATTGGTTTCTCCCTCCCCTCCCAAAGCACAAACAGCGGCAA
>CAYHRX010000482.1:0-3094 GCA_964359075.1 uncultured Chitinophagales bacterium | reverse complement strand
TTCAACTGCACCACCATGATAGCGAGACCTTTTCTAATTTACCGGGCAGGCAAAGTGGCAAAGAATGGGGTGAGTTTGATTTCCATCCTTTACTAACTCCCTCTGCGACTTCGCGGCTTTGCGTGACCTTCTAAAATCGGATCCTTGGCATTTTCTCATCGCGCATCGCAGCATTGTATGCAAACGCGGCCATGATGGTGGCGCTCTGTTTCAGGTCGTCTTCGATTGCTCGGTCGTACAAATCCATGGTTGAATGCCACGTCCTGGTGAAGTACTCAATGTCATCCTGGATGAACTGGAATGCAGGCAGACCGATACCGTCGAATGACATGTGGTCGGTGCTTCCGGTGCTGGAGATGGTGAGCGTAAAGGAGTTCTCCTTGCCGAATGGAGCGAACCACTTGCGGAAGATGGGCCGCACGGCCTCGTTCCTCTCCATATAGATACCGCGGAACTTGCCTGTGCCGTTATCGTCGTTGAAGTAGACGGAGAACTTCTCTGCCCCCGGTTTGTAGCTCGTCTTCACCTCCACGCTATCATTCCGTTGCGTCGGCCGTTCACCGAGGTACTTCTTCACGTATGCTCGTGAGCCGAACAAACCCTGTTCTTCGCCTCCCCACAAACCAATGCGGATTGTTCTTTGTGGCTTGAATCCGGTGGCTTTCAGGATACGCATTGCTTCCATGCACACCGAGACGCCTGTGCCATCGTCGGTGGCTCCCGTGCCTCCATGCCATGAATCGAGGTGTGCGCCGATCATGACGATTTCATCTTTGAGATCGGTGCCGGGGATCTCGGCGATGACGTTATAGCCTGAATCTTCCTTTGAGAAGGCGACATCGAGTTGCATGTCGATCTTCAATTTCTCCCTCTTCTGTAGCATCCTCACCATGCGGTTGTAGTGCTCAACGCCGACAGCGATCTGGGGCAGGATCTTCGGAGCCTTTGGGCTCCACACACTCGGACGGGTCGCCCGCGTTGTGTCCGGGTGAGAGGGGACGCTTGCGGAGAGCACCATGATGCTGCCGCCGTCGAAACCGCCTGCCGTCAGGATGGCGAGAGCGCCTTCGGAGTGCAGCATCTCCATCTTCCTGTACTCGAGCATGGCGCGCTTCCGTTGATCAGGACTGGACTCAAAGCGCCGTCGGCGCCGCGGTCGTGCAATGTCGGCATTGGCAAGCTCAAGCAGTTGCGCATCGGTGAGACGGGAGATCGCTGGGTCGGTTTTCAATTCCACATCGCGTGCAGTTCCCAGCAGCACGTACTTGCCCTTGAGCTTCCCTTTGTACGTGTCGAGTGCGCTGTCGGTCTTCGCGTCCATCAGAATCACATCACCGGTTGCATCCACACCCGGAGACCATGCTTTGGGATGGGAAAGGAGAGGAAACACCTGCGCCCCGATCACATTCGCGGAGTACTGTCTGATCTCCCATCCGCGCCCCAAAGGCTCCCAACCTTCGATGTGCGCATTGGCGAGTCCGAGTGATGTCAACTTATTCTTTGCCCACTCGGCCGCACGCTTGTACGCCGGCGACCAGGTGAGCCGCGGGCCGTACACATCGGCGATGTAGGAGAGGATCTCCATCACTTGCGAGTGCTTCGTCCCTTCCTCAATAATCTGGGCGATTGCGGAGCTGTCAGGATCATCGCCAACCTGGCGGTCAACAGCCGGTACGGGTTCTTGAGAGAACGCAATGACGACAAGAAACGGAACGAGTAGTGCGCAAAGCATCCTCGTGTTCACGGCATCTCCTTATGGGATGGGTTGATGATGGATGGGATTTGACGAGACGTCACTCAGACCTTCGCATCGAGTACTTTGCGGCGCATGGTCTCGCGATACTGCATGAGCTTCTTCTGAAGGTCCGGGTATTTCAATGCGAGGATCTCGACGGCAAGGAGTGCAGCGTTCGCCGACCCGTTGATCGCAACGGTGGCAACAGGAATGCCTGAAGGCATCTGCACGATTGAAAGAAGAGAGTCAAGGCCGTTGAGCGATTTCGATTGTATCGGCACCCCGATGACGGGGAGGATCGTCTTGGCTGCCAGAACTCCGGGTAGATGTGCTGCGCCGCCCGCACCGGCGATAAGGACTTCGATGCCACGACCTGATGCGTCCTCAGCGTACTTCAGTGCATGATCGGGCGTGCGGTGAGCGGAGAGGACTTTGAACTCGCACTCAATGCCGAACTCTTTGAGTATTGCGCGTGCCGGTTCCATCGTCTCGGCATCGGACGCGCTGCCCATGAGTATGCCGACGAGGGGGGAGGAGGGTGTGGATTGCATTGGGTTTCAAAAGTCGTGTGTGTTAATCTATGGTTTTTGCTTGTCAGTCAAAAGCATAAATGCTGGTAAGCCGTTCACAATCTTCACCGTCTCGACACTCACAGTAATAACCTGTCCGATGAGGCGCATGATGTACTCGGGGTCGTCGGCACGGTTTGGGTCGTTGGTGATGCCACTCCGTTTGTCCGTGCTGACTTGATACTGATCGATGATCCACTCCAGCGCGGAGCGGTTGCCGAGCCGATACTCGAACGCTTCTGCCGGGATGCCGCCGAGCGTGAAGAACCCGTTGTAGACGAGCGTCTTCTTGTCCTTCGAGAGCTTCATCTTTTCGACGCGGTAATTGAGATGACCCACCTTGCTCTCGATGACGTCGAGTGGGTATTGCTTTTGTTTCTCGTACTCGACGTGAAGTGTTGCGAGCTTTTTGCCTGCCTCGGCGAATGCCCAAAAATCGTTGACGAATGGAATGCGTGGCAGCTCGCGCCGGAGGTTGGCCGCATAGCGCTCACGATATTTTGGATGATGGAGGAGGGCGTAGATGTAGTGGAAGATGTCCCATTTGGTAATAGCTTGGTGTTTTGACCCCACCCCCAGCCCCTCCCCGGCGGGGAGGGGTGTGATGGCCGCCTGTTTGATTCGATTGAGCACGGTTTCGATATTGCCGGTGACTTCGCTGTTCCAAAAACGGATGACACGAAAGCCTCGTGAGTTTAGTATTCGGGTGCGTTCGGCGTCGTACTCTCGTTGGTCTTTGTGGACTTCTCCATCGACTTCCACAACGAGCGCCTTCTCGATGCAGACGAAG
>CAYHRX010000481.1:0-3120 GCA_964359075.1 uncultured Chitinophagales bacterium | reverse complement strand
TGAGCGACACTCATCTGGCTCAGCACAGCATCTGTCGGCCAAGTGCTGACGTATGTCTTGATTTCCTGTATTTCTTCCGGGGTGTATTGTCCTTCAAGAGCAGTCAAATCAGAGGCGCTCTCGCGACCGATAGTGAGGGCATCCTCGCCGTAACCGGGCATGGGCGTACCGCCGATCCCCGTACTGAATGTCCGGTAAATGTCCTTTGGTGTGCCGCCCCCTTTGAATGCACCGGCGCGTGTGAAGTTGTACGGCTTGATCGAGCGGCCGAAATCATCGGCAAGGGCTTCAGCCGAAGGACCATCACCAGCACCAGTTTTGCCGTGACAGTTCCAGCAACCCGATAGAGCATACACAGCCTTGCCACTTTTCACCATCTCGGGAGTTTGTACAGGCTCTGTGTCAATCGTGAGGATGTCTGTTGGCTTCTCTGTCGTGAACCGCTCTGAGAGTATCTTGAGGTATGCAATCAAGTCCGATCGCTGCTGATCGGAAAGCCGATCCCACGCGGGCATTGCTGAACCGGGCATGCCGTTCTTCAGTGTGCGGTGAAGGTCGGCATCGGTTGGCAACGAACCAGACGGCGTTGATTGAAACTTGAAGATGCCCCGCGTGAAATCTCTCGGCTTCGGGTTCAGATAAACGGCGGCGGAACCATCACCCTTGCCGTCCATGCCATGACATGTGCTGCAGTACCTGACGTACAGTGCCTTCCCCGCTTCAGCCGAGGCGGCGCTCTCCGGAAGCTGTGCGGCAAATCCCATCGTCGGGACACCAGCAAACACGACGAGCAGCGCAACGATCTTCTGGTTCATCAGTTCGTCTCCTTGTCGTTCAGTGAGACCTCGATTCGAATTCGTGGGGAGAGAGGGCTACGTGACGTTCAGATGCTTCTCTGGCCTCACAATCACAGGGTCTTCAATCGGGACACGCACCACCTCCTGCCTCTTCTTCCCGTAGCCAATCACTTCGTCCTTCTCAACCTTGTAGCTGTACACAAGCTTCTGTGTCGAGCCAAAAAGCTGCAACACTCCAAGCAACTCATGCCCAGGTTTTGCATACGCATCGATTGCATGGTCCACGCCTGGCCCGAACATCTGGCGCAGATACCCACGAGGAGCCCAGCGCGGCGGTATATAATAGACGTTGGGCTCGGTGCCAAACTGAGGATACAGCGGCAGAGCCACCTTTGCCTGACGCACGAGATAGTGCACCGGACTTTCCGGGTCATCAATCCAGCCTTGCAAACGGATCTTGCCAACGCACGCTGAGACGCAGCGCGTCACCATCGGGTCGCCTTCCGTCAGCGGATCAGTCCCTTCGACACGCGGGTAGCATGCAATGCACTTCTCCGACAACCGCGTCTCGGCGTTGAACATCGGCTTCTTGTACGGACACTGCTCAACACACTTGCGGTAGCCGCGGCACTGGCCCTGGTCGATGAGCACGATGCCATCCTCGGGTCGCTTGTAGATTGCGCCGCGTGGACACGCTGCAAGACACGCAGGGTAAGAGCAGTGATTGCAAATGCGCGCTAAGTAGAAGAACCATGCCTTGTGTTCCGGCAGCTTCGTTCCGTCCGCAGTGATGCCATTTTTCGACGCAAGTGTTGAGAACGCGGTGTCTTCGTAGAAATTGGGCGAGCGCCATTCCTTCTCACCGGGGAGGTAGCCGAGAGCCTCTTGGCCGCTGGCAGCAGCACGGATCTTCGCCGCTTCAAACAGGGTCTCACCTTGATACTCACCATATGGTTTCTCAGCCGTTGCTTTCGTTCCATCCCAGCCAGGCTGCTCTCCAAGCAACTCCAGTGTCTTCACATCCCAGCTTTGCGGGTAGCCGCCGTAGGGTTTTGTCTCCACATTGTTCCACCACATTGCCTCCTGTCCCTTCGAGTATGTCCATGTGCTTTTGCATGCCATCGTGCAGGTCTGACATGCGATGCAACGGTTGATGTTGAAGACTGCAGCAAACTGTCGCTTCGGCCGTTTCCCCTCGTAGGGGTATTCCATTTCACGACCTAACTGCCAGTTGAAGACTCTCGGCATAGCCGCTCCGCTCTGGTTAGTGTCTGACGCTCTTCAACAGATCAACTACGTACTGCTCTCCGCGCTCCTTGAACACACGATACGGCCCCACGTAATTGGGATTGCGGAAGACTTCCATGATTGCCCCGTCCGTCCAGCGCATGCGTTTGAACTCGATGACAAACGCCTGGGCCATTTCCTCGATGTGGTCGCGTCCCGCCTCACCCGGAACGACATGATGCGTCAACTCAAAATCGGCCGGGTCTTCCGGTTTCTCCAGTTCCGCCATGGCGACTATCCTTTGGTGATGAATTCGCCGTTGAGATACTTCTGCATCGCTTCGTTCTCGTTCGCCGGCGTCAGTTGCGTCTTCACCGGATCCCACACGCCCTTCCCTCCCATGCCGCCGTCTTCCGCCTTCGTGATGCGCACGAGCGTTTCTTTCGGACATGTGTTCGGCGAGTTCACATCTTCCTCGTATCCCTGTCCGATGTGCTGACCGACGACGTCTTTGCGCACAAGCGAGTCAGTCATCATCGTCGGTTGCAGCCAGCCGCGTGTGATGCTCTGCTGCGAGCCGTAGCGGAAGCTTGCTTGATAGCCAGTGTCCTCAGAAACTGCGCGTCCATCTTCTCGCGTCTCATGCGCTTTCACAGACTTCGGTGTTGCCATGAACGCCGAATGCTTCATCATCGTAACGCCGCGTGGATATGACGGGTTATACTTCACACGCAGCATCAGGCGCGAGACTTTGTAGAACGGGTCGTCGGGAGTCCAGCCTTTGTACGGACGGTCGGCAGGGTTGGCATCCACAAACACATAATCGCCATCGTTGATGCCAAGCTCCTTCGCATCATCGGGGTTCATGTTGATCTGGTGCTCACCAACTCCCGCCATGCGTTTGTCCATACGGTATGGGTCGCCGAAGTTGCTGCTCCAAATAAAATTCCAATCCGTCACCGCCCACGATGAATGGTTCGTGTGCCGTGACTTCGGCGTGAGACACCAGAAGCGAAAGCCCTGTTCCCACAAAAAATTCTTCGTCAGCTTCACCTTCTTCCATGGCAGCTTCACATTGCGCACGGAACGCTCGTCG
>CAYHRX010000480.1:0-3132 GCA_964359075.1 uncultured Chitinophagales bacterium | reverse complement strand
CTTGGCCAGAAGGCGACTGTCGCGATCGACGCGGGGGGGACGTTTGTGGGAAAGGTGATCTACAAATCGCCCGTTGCCGAGTTCACACCCAAGAATGTCCAGACAAAAGAGGAGCGCACGAAGCTCGTCTTCGGTGTAAAGATCCTGATTGAAAACCCTGACGGCAGGCTCAGTCCCGGCATTCCGGCAGACGCAAGCATTGACTACTAAAAGATCATCCACGAATTACACGAAGTCGCACGAAATTGTATTCAATTCAATCCAAGATTTTCGCTTCGCACTCCGGTGTCGCTCCCGGCATCCAAAACGAACGATTCTGGCCCGCTCCGCCGAAGCGGAAGCGAGGCGAGAGAATCGTTCTACAAATCTGATATGAGTTCAGTGATAGAGACACACGGGTTGACGAAGTCGTTCGGCGACATCAAGGCCGTCGACGGCCTCTCTCTTACAATCAATGAAGGAGAGATGTTCGGACTCGTCGGTCCGGATGGCGCCGGGAAGACAACCACGATCCGGATGCTTGTCGGAATCCTCGCTCCGAGTGCAGGGACGGCGATTGTTCTGGGCAAGGACATCGTGAGGCAGCCCGACCTGGTCAAGAAAGAAATCGGCTATCTCTCCCAGCGTTTTTCGCTCTACGGCGATCTGAGCATCGATGAGAACATCGAGTTCTTTGCTGAGATCAACAAAGTGTACGACTTCAAACAGCAACGCGAAGAGTTGCTGGAATTTACACGGCTCAAGCCGTTCCGAGACAGGCTGGCGGAGAAGCTTTCAGGTGGGATGAAGCAAAAACTCGCGCTGGCCTGTACCCTTATCCACACGCCGAGGATCATTTTTCTTGACGAGCCGACCACCGGCGTTGATCCGGTCTCGCGTCGTGACTTCTGGAAGATCCTCCAGAGTCTGCTGAAACAGGGCATCACGATTGTCATGAGCACACCCTACCTTGATGAGGCAGAGCGTTGCACGCGTGTTGGACTGATGAACAAAGGCCGCATCATGCAGGTGGACACTCCGGAGAACATGAAGAACGCCATGCGGGGGGAGGTGATCGAGATTGTGTGCGACCGTGTGCGTGACGGCTTCAAGATTCTGAAGGGACACGATGCAGTGAAGGAAATCCAGGCCTTCGGCGACCGCCTGAACGTAATTGTCGATCGTGCTCGTGACTCGATGGGTACGTTGGAAGCAGTTCTTCGTTCTCGCAACATCCAGATCGTCAGCACGAGAGTGATTGCTCCATCGTTGGAGAATGTATTCATTTCGCTTCTCACATCCAGTGCAAAGGAAGAGGTTGAGGTATGAAACGGTTAGTGGTGTTCGGTGCGTTCATCGCTCAGGCCACGTTTGGCCAGACTTACCAGCAGCTCACACTCGTGGACGCAATCAGAATTGGAAAGGAGAACAGTAGAGCGCTTCGCGTATCAGAGTTGAAGGTTGATGCAGCGTTGGCGAAGGCGAGCGAGACCAAGACGGCGCTCCTTCCTTCATTGAAGTTTGAGGGAAGCTACAAACGGCTGAGCGATGTCGATCCGTTTGCGGTGCAGCTTCCGTTCTCGCCGACGCCCGTCGTCATCTCGCCGACGGTGCTGAACAATTATAACCTGAAGGTTGCTCTCCAGCAGCCTCTCTTCACCGGCTTCAAGTTGCGGAGCAATATGGAAGCCGCAGAGCATCTCGCTCAGGCAAGCGGAGCGGATAAACAGAACAGCGAATCGGAGCTTGTCCTGAACATAACGAGCGCCTACTGGATGCTGTACCAGGCGATCGAGACGAAGAAGCTTGTGGATGAGAATGTGCAGCGGCTGACCTCGTACGTTACCGACACGGAGAACCTGATCAAGGCAGGACTTGCCACCCGCAACGACCTGCTGAAGATTCAAGTGCAACTCTCCAATGCGAAGCTGGCGCAGATCGATGCAGGCAACGATGTTGAAGTGTCGACGATGAGTCTCAACAACGTCATGGGCCAGTCTCTGGATACACCAATCCATCTCATTTCTGTTCCAGACATCACGATAGGACAACAGGGAGGATCGGCGCAAGTCCCAGTTGGAACGCCAACGACCATTCTGATTGACATGGCGATGAAGAATCGTCCTGACCTGTTGGCAATGAATTACCGGGTTGAGGCTGCCCGGTCCGGTGTGACCGCGGCGCAAGGCAACTGGTGGCCGCAGATCGCGCTGACGGCGAACTATCTCTACGGCCGTCCGAACCCACGCTACCTGCCGACGAGGGATGAGTTCAAGCCGACATGGGAAGTGGGAGTGGTGATGCAGTTCGATATCTGGAATTGGGGAGCGACGTCGTTCCAGACCGAACAGGCGAAATCTCAGCTTCAGCAGAATGAGGTCCTTTATACGCTGATGAAGGACAACACCAAGCTGGAAGTCAAGCGTTCCCAGCTTGGCGTGGACAGGGCTTCCAAGCGGATCGATGTTGCACGGTCTGCAATCGAGCAGGCTGAGGAGAACTCGCGCTCGACAAACGAGAAGTACAAGAACGGACTTGCGACGTCGACGGACCTACTCGATGCAAGCCTCGCCGTGCTGCAGGCGAGAACCAACTACACCGGTGCTCTCGTGGAGCATCACATTGCGCTTGCGCGATTGAATAAGGCGGTTGGGAATTGAATGTTCGGTCACCCTTCGACTTCGCTCGTCCCGATAAATGGCATCGGGACTCGCTACGCTCAGGGTGACGTGCACTGATTAATGCGAAACTGGAACGAATAACGAAACCTGTCATGCTGAGCGCAATGAGTTCGATTCTCAGGACGAATGAAGTCGAAGCATGCGCAGGGCAGTAGCATATACATTGTTGAGCACATGAACGACTACGCAATCGAAGTAAGGGAGCTCACCAAGAAGTTCGGCAGCTTCACTGCCGTTGACAAGGTGAGCTTCAACGTGAAGCGGGGCGAGATCTTCGGCTTCCTTGGAGCCAACGGCGCCGGGAAGTCAACGACCATCCGCATGTTGTGCGGATTGCTGCAGTCAACATCCGGTACCGCGTCAGTCGGAGGGTTTGACATCAACAGGCAGACCGACCAGGTGAAGCTGAACATCGGCTACATGTCGCAGCGGTTCTCGCTGTACAACGACCTTAGCGTGGAGCAAAACATCA
>CAYHRX010000479.1:0-3136 GCA_964359075.1 uncultured Chitinophagales bacterium | reverse complement strand
CTCGACAATGTCGCGCACCGGGTAATGCGCTGCGGAATTGAGCTCGATGTCGTACACATCGATATCGGCAAACCTCTTGAACAACACTCCTTTCCCTTCCATCACCGGCTTGCTAGCCAAGGCGCCGATGTCGCCAAGGCCGAGCACCGCCGTGCCGTTGGAGACAACAGCCACGAGGTTCCCTTTGGCGGTGTAGAGATAGGCATCTTCAGGATTCTTCTCAATCTCCCTGCATGGCTCAGCCACGCCAGGTGTGTAGGCAAGCGAGAGATCGCGCTGCGTTTGACATGGCTTCGATGGGACGACTTCAACCTTCCCCCTTCTGCCTTGCGAGTGATAGTCGAGTGCTTCTTGTTTGCGTATCATGGTCATACTCCTTTCAATTCAATGTTCGTCGGGTCAACCCCGGTTATCTGCTATACTATCTCGTTCATCTCCGTCGATGATAAACGGCGGATCACCGATCATCGCGTTGATCGTCCAGTCTCCCTGTCGCACACGCTGCGATTTCCGCTCCGTGCACGGCTCAACGCTGCATGAAGGACAATACTTGTGAATGCATGGATCCAGATGTATCAACACAGTCGCATTGCTATGCATCTCCGTGGCAATCTTCTTCACTACCTCACCCTGGAACGTGTGCGCATGCTCGACATTCCAGTAAAACGGTATGATGAGATGAAAGTCGACATTGTGCATCCGTCCTGAGCGCATGATGCGCAGATGATGAAGGTTGATCCACTCAGGAGTGCGAACCCGGCTGACCACTTCGCTCACCCGCTCCAGCGTCTCCTGGTCCGACTCATCCATTAACCCCCCGATGGACACACGCATCAGTGTGTAGCCAGAAACGAGGATATTCACAGCCACCGCAATTGCTACGAGCGGGTCGAGGATCTCAAAGCCGGTAACGTGCACAAGCGTAAGCCCGACAACCACACCGAAGCTTGTGTATGAATCGGTAAGAACGTGTTTGCCATCCGCGACGAGCGTAAGCGAATGCGTTGCCTTGCCACGCCTGATCAGGAACCATCCGAGCAGCAGGTTCACGACAGAAGCAATCAACGTAAGCCCGATACCGACATCCAGGTCGACAAGCTGCCGCCCGAAAATCATCCCGCGAATTGCTTCGTAGATGATGGCCGCCGCCGCGACAACAATCAACCCGCCTTCAAGTCCCGCCGAAAAGAACTCAATCTTCCCATGTCCGTACGGATGCGACTCATCCGCTGGGCGGGAGCTGACGATGACGCTGTAATACGCCATCGACGTGGCGGCAATGTGGACGACCGACTCCAGCGCGTCCGAAAGAATCGCCGCTGAGTGCGTCAGGAAGTACGCTGTGGTCTTCAGCGCAAACATGCCGAGACCAACGAGCACCGAGATGAGCGCAGCCTGCACGCGCAGGCGGTGGTCCCTGTCTTCTGCCCGGTCTGCCGGACTCATGCGATGGCGTGTTCTTTCTTCGTTTCAACCAGGTGCATTGCCTTCTGCGCGATGTGCTCGGCGCTCACCTCGAACTCCTTGATGAGCTCCCACGGGGCGCCGGAATCTCCAAACCTGTCTTTCACACCAATGGCGCCCGTGATTATCGGGACGCCATACATCTCTTCGCTCGACGTAATCACATTGCTCACCCGCCATGCAAGAGCGCCAATCTGGTGCTCCTCCGCTGTGATGACCACGCCCGTTTCTTTGGCGGCGCGGATGATTGCCGCTTCATCAATCGGCTTGAGCGTGTGCATGTTGATGATGCGGGTTTCCACACCAGCCTCTTGCTTCAGGATGTACGCGGCGCGCATTGCTTCCGGCACCATCGGTCCGCAGGCGATGATTGTCAGGTCTTCACTTTCATTCACATACTCCGAGGCAAGCCCGGTCTCGAATGCTTCGATGAAGTTGGCCGAGGCCGCTCGAAGTCTGATGACATTTGCCTTTCCAAACACGAACGGCGTTTCGGGAGTTGTCACAATAGGAGTCGCTTCACGGGCAAACCGGATGAACTTTGGTCCCACATGTTGCAGCAGCAGATGGTCAGTCGCTTTCTTCGTCTCGACAATATCGCAGGGGACAACAACGGACATGTTCGGCAGCCCGCACATTGCAAACAGATCCTCAAGAGCCTGGTGTGTGGCCCCGTCGGGGCCAACTGAGACGCCGCCGTGGGCACCGGCTATCATCACGTTAAAGTTCCCGTAGCAGATTGACGTGCGGATCTGATCCAGGTTCCGTGCGGCAGCAAACGTCCCATACGTCCCGAACACCGGGATCTTCCCTTCCTTCGCAAGCCCTGCAGCGACAGATGTCGCAGACTGTTCGGCAATCCCCATGCTCAACCAGCGCGGCTTGCGCTGAGGCTTACCAGTGTAGAAGTCGCTGATGGTGATCGATCCCGATATATCCAGTCCGAGACATACCACACGCTCATCATCGCCATGTTCGGCCAGCGATTGTCCGAAGCCCTTCCTTGTCGGCTCCATCTTCACGCGCATCGTGTCGGCGACGTTCCACCAGTAGTTCTGATTGAATTTCGGCATCTTTGCGTCGAGCTTGTCGTCAACTACAGCTTGATACTCCGCAGCGTGCTTCAGGAGAGCCTCATATGGAACCTTATCGATGACGCCAAGCTCTGTGAGTCCCTTGAGCATTTCCTCGCGGTTGGGCGCCTTGCCATGCCATCCGGCCACGTTCTCCATAAAGCTGACACCTCTGCCCTTCACCGTCTCCGCGATGATGAGCAACGGACGGCCTGCATCGTCCTGCGGCGTGTTGAGTGCATCAACCACCTGCTTCATGTCGTGGCCGTTGATCCGCATGACTCTCCAGCCGAAGCTCTTGTACTTCTCTTCCAGCGGATCGATGTTCATCACTTCTGAAACAAGCCCATCGATCTGCAACCGGTTGTAATCAATGATCCCAACAAGATGGTCGAGCTTGTAGTGGCCGGCTTCCATCGCGGCTTCCCAGATCTGCCCTTCCTGCTGCTCACCGTCGCCCATGATGCAGAATGTACGGAACTTCTTGCCATTCAATCTTCCTGCAAGGGCAATGCCTACAGCAATGCTCAGACCCTGACCGAGCGAGCCAGTTGACACTTCAACCCCGGGAAGCTTCAGCCAGTGCGGATGTCCTTGGA
>CAYHRX010000478.1:0-3144 GCA_964359075.1 uncultured Chitinophagales bacterium | reverse complement strand
TCTGTTTCGCCATTAGATTGCCCCCTCTATTTGCATGTTCACGTGAAGCAACAGCGTCCAAGCCTCGCTGCTGTCAGACGGGTTAGCTCGCAAGTGACGAGCGTGTCTGCCGGCCTTTGCTGAAACGCCTGCATCTATCGTTGAGTTGTGGCATGCAACCTGAACCCTGAATCTGGGACCGCTCCGCCGACCGTCTTCCAACCTATCACCTATGACCTACCTCCTAAAACCTGAAATTCACCCTCGCATAGTAGAACCTCCCCGCAAACCCCATCTGCACCGCATCCCACAGTCCGCCAGTCTCGGTTTCGGTGTCTTGCTGGGAGGGATACTCGTTAAAGAGGTTCGCGCTACCGAATACGAGCGATGCGTTCTTGGTTATGTCGAAGGCAAGGCTCAAGTCTGTGGTCACCTTCGCTTCGTAGATATCCTCGGTGTCTAACCAGTCTATGAGCGTCACTTTGCCGAAGCGGACCAGGCGTAGTGAGCCGTGGAAACGGTCGCGGGAGTAATCGAACGTCGCCGACATTTTGTTCTTCGGGGCGGAGGCGAGGAGGAAGTGCTGCTCACGACGGCCAAAGTAGATGTCTTCCTTTCCAGCGAGCTTTCGGGTGGTTTTGATCGCGCCCAGCTCCATGTCGTTGAAGTTGCCCGCGAGTGAAAATCGGAGCTGATGTCCCTCGATGTTCTGCGTGTACGTTGCAATGACATCCAAGCCGAAGGTGCGGGTATCGAGGGCGTTCGTGAAGAACTGTGCCGCTCCCACGCCAAGGGCCTGCAGGTCTGGTCCGATATCCGGATCATCGTCCCCGAAGGCACCCGTCAGTACAATGCGGTCTTTGATCTTCACGTAGTAGCCGTCGATGGTGGCGGTGAATCCACCCGCCAGGTTGGCGGTGAGGCCCACGCTTGCATTCTGGGCTGTCTCTTCTTTCAACTCAGGGATGCCGAGTGCGCGGGTGAGAGGACTGTTGTTCTTTGCGATGAACTTATCGATTGGGACTCCAGCAACGAAGTCCGTGAAGGTTGAGTTAAAGAAGATCTGTGCCAGCGTCGGCGCGCGGAATCCAGTGCTCACCGATCCACGCAGCGCGACCTCATCGCTCAGCTTCAACCGCGACGCGGCTTTGACATTGACCGTCGACCCGAAGTCGCTGTAGTTCTCGAAGCGTGCGGCGCCGCCGATCATGAACTGCTTCGTCACATCCAGCTCGACGTCTGCATACGCACCAACGTTGGTGCGGGTTTCGTCGAGGATGTTGGCGGGACGGAAGCCAGGGAAACCCTGCGAGCCTGCCGGCAGGCCGAGCGTGCCGTAACTCTTCCACGATCCCTCTTCGCCAGCGAAGATCTCGTAGTTCTCAGCCCTGTACTCAAGTCCAAAAGCAACGTTCAGGCCATTCTCAACTTCGCTGAAGAAGCGCGTGAAGTTGACGCCCGCCGTGTTTTGCCAGAGCTGGAAGCCGCCTGCATCAAACTGTGTCGGTGATTTCTCCTGCAGCGATGCGTTCAATGTCCCCTTGATTGTGTAGTGGAATCGGTTCAATCCAAATGTGTTGTTGAGATCAACATTCCAACTCCCGAGGTTCGTCCGCAGGCCAACGGACAACGATGGATCTGTGATCTTGGAGGTGATGTGCGGGTCAAAGCCATTCGGATAGATAGCCGGGACGTTGCGCTCGCTGTCCGGGTCGCGCGTCCATGCGAAGGCGTCAGTGTAGCGGTAGTTGAATCCACCGAAGCCGTACACATCCACGCGTTCCGAGACGGGTACTCGGAGGTTGAAGAACGCGCCATAGTTCTGCAGCGACGCATCGCCAAATTGCTTGCGGTAGATTGAGTACACCTTGGGATCGGCGGGACGGTTCGTTCTGCCTTTCCTCAGGTAGTCCATCGTCATATTGAGGAAGCCGCCGTTGCCGACCGGGATGCCGTAGTTTCCGCTGGCCTGGAATTCCTCGCCGTCGTAATCGCGATCGGGGCGGCCCTTTGCCCGGTGCACACCTGTACTGATGCTTCCAGTAAATTCATTGACAGTGGACTTGAGAACGGCGTTGACAACTCCCGCAATAGCGTCGGAGCCGTACTGCGCGCTTGCACCGTCTCGCAGGATCTCGACGCGCTCGATGGCCCCTGTCGGTATGGCGTTGAGGTCTGTTCCCGTATTGCCTCGACCCCGTGAGCCAAAGATATTGATGAGCGAAGATTGATGTCTCCGCTTTCCGTTGATGAGGCCGAGCGTCTGGTCAGGGCCGAGGCCGCGGAGTGATGCCGGGTCGATGTGGTCTGCTCCGTCCGCGCCGGATTGACGGTTGGCGTTGAACGATGGCGCGGCGTACTGCAGCACCTGATTGACATCGAATTGCCCGAGCCGCGTTGTAAGTTCAGTGAGGTCAAGGACATCGACAGGGACCGGAGTCTCGATGACCGACCTGTTCATGCTGCGCGAGCCGACGACGAGCACTTCGCCGAGTTCGAGTCCCTCAACCATCATAACGTTCAATTCAGTTCTTGCTTCTGCTTTTATTTCTTGCTTCTTGTACCCAACCATGCTGAAGACGATGGTCGCATCTGGCGAGGAGTAGGTGAGGGAGTACTTCCCTTCGTTGTTCGTGCTTGTCCCGCGTCTGGTTCCTTTCTCAACGACGTTCACTCCAGCTACAGCCTTTCCCGCTTGATCTGTGACTGTCCCGTGCAGAGTGTACAGCTGCGCAAGAACCGTACTCAGAAACAAGCAGAGGGTGGTGAAGAGTACTGATAACATTCTGAGATTTCGCATAGTGTCTCCTTTCCTTG
Source organism: uncultured Chitinophagales bacterium (assembly GCA_964359075.1). Taxonomy (GTDB): domain Bacteria; phylum Bacteroidota; class Ignavibacteria; order UBA10030; family UBA6906; genus UBA11986. The sequence continues at coordinate 348 of CAYHRX010000478.1, read as the reverse complement.
ATGCTGAAAGATCCGTGAGTTGCTGAGACGCTTGTCGTTTTCTGTTCTGGACTGCGTCCGTGCGTCTTGCATCAGGTTTGCAGCGGCGCATAGCGTTGGAGCAAATACGTCATGCCCCTGCAAGAGAGCTCGAAGTCGTCAGGATGTGCGCCGATGGCGAGGACGTGGAGTTTCATTGATACTCAAGTTTCTGGATTCGAATTCGGTGGTGACAAATATAGGAAATTTCTGGTGAGTTACAACTGCGAGTGTGAGGGGAATGAGATGCTTCTGAACCAACTTGAGTAGGTCAGGCGTCCTCGCCTGACCATCTAGTCAGGACAGGAGTCCTGACCTACCAGCTACCCC
>CAYHRX010000477.1:0-3152 GCA_964359075.1 uncultured Chitinophagales bacterium | reverse complement strand
GCCGCGGGCGCGGAGGGCGCCTGGTTGTTCACGGAGAATCACGTTGCCAGCTTCCGCAGACCGACGACCGGTACTTGACATTGGCCGCACCATCCGCTAGATTCCTCCGGCTCGACGATATCATCACCACACGCGCAGGCCCCCGTGGCAAACATCCTTGCAAGATATGTCTCCTCTCTCCTGTTCCTGGCACCTCTTCCAGCCATCTGTCAGGTTTTCTCCCTTCAATATTATACGGTCAAGGAAGGCCTGCTCTCCAACCAGATCAATACCCTTTGTCAGGATTCCAGGGGGTACTTGTGGATCGGAACGAACGTTGGCGTGAGCGTGTACGATGGGACGGCGTTCTCATCCATCACCTCAGCCGATGGACTGAGCCACAACTACGTTCTCGCGATAGCGGAAAGCCGCCGTTCTCCAGGAACAATGTGGATAGGCACACTCGGCGGAGGCGTGAGCAGGATGAAAGCGGGAACGTTCACCACGATTCTCCCCGGAACGACGTTGGATGAAAACAGTGTTGCCGCACTCGTCGAAGACTCTCGCGGAGAGCTCTGGTGCGGAACATACGTCGGCGCGTTCAGAATCAGGGATGGCCGGGTGATGTCGGTTGACGCAATACCTGAGCGAGGCCACACCAGCATCATCGAGTCTCCCGACAGCAACCTGTACGTTGGCGTCAATCAAAGCCTGTACGTTCGACCGGCTAGAAGTGAACAATTCCATCGTGTCTTGCTCAATGTACCGCCATGGGCACGTATCAGATGTCTTGCCGTGGACAACGAAGGCAACGTGTGGGTAGGCTCGACGGACAGCCTCATCATACAGGTGCGGGGAACATCGGTCATCGCGACGAAGAAACTCGCCGTCGGCGAGCCACCGTGGTACATCCTCGATGATCACGAGGGCGGACTGTGGGTTTGCGTGAAGCAGTGTGTGCTTAGAATTGAAAGGAAGGAATTCCCAACGGGGAAACCGACATGCTACACCGCAGGGCATGGCTTCCAGTCCAATGACGTTGGTCCGTTTCTCCGCGACCGCGAAGGGAACCTCTGGTTCGGCAGTTACTCCAACGGTCTCTCCAAGTTGGCAGACCAACATATTGTAACGTTTGGCCCAATTTCGGGAGTGCCCGCTGAGAACCAGGCCAGGGTTGCGCTCGACAACACCGGTCGCATCTGGTCCGCCTCCGGAGATGGACTCTGGGAGATGTGGAGTGAAGGAACAGGAGTGTGGCACAGCCATATCCACCACATGACGCGCCAGGGTTCTGCAATCACCCCTCAGGCCGTACTCTGTGACCCCAAAGGCAACCTGTGGGTCATGTACGGGGACAGCCGGATCGTTCAATATGCAACCTCCCATGCAAGGACATCTCCATCAACACTCAGGGTGCTTCAAGAAATCGCGCCCGGAAAACACTTCCCGGCAGAAACGCCTCAGTGCTTCATCCTCGACCGGCATGGGCTGCTCTGGTACAGCCTGCAACGGGTTGGCGTGGTCATTATGGACCTGTCACCCGAACCGCGAACGCTCATAGTCCTCCGAGAAGAGAACGGCCTGCCCGACCTCGCGATCTGCGCACTGTACGAAGACCGCGACGGGAACATCTGGTTTGGGGGACACCACGGGGGCCTTGCAATCCTTCCGAAAGGAGACTGGGTGGGGGCAAGGCTCGCAAAGTACACCGACAAAGATGGACTCCCCGATAATCGCGTGCGAAGTTTTCTGCAGGACGCACAGGGAAGGATGTGGATCACGACTGAGTACGGCGGGCTAGCAGTATTCGAGAACGGACGCTTCCGCTCCCTGCGCCCTCAGCCCGGAACAACCAGCACTGCTTTTCGGTTCATCACCGACCATGGCGGAAACCGATTATGGTGGGGACGAGGTGTGCCGGACGAAGGGTTGACCGAAGGACCGTTCCCCCGCTTCGCCTTTACCAAGGAACTGACCGGTCTTCCGGTTGTGCCCGTCGGCGTTTCCAGAAATGGGACGATGTGCACGATAACGTGGAGGCACGTCACCGTGTTCGAACCATCACCCGTTCCGAAAGCAACCCTCCCTCCACCCATTTACATTACTGAAGTCCAGGTCAATGGCGCAAGAGCGGCACCCGACACTCCACTGACGCTCTCGTACAACCAGAACAACTGCGTCATTCAGTTCGTCGGCCTCAGCTTCAAGGACGAGAAGGCCGTGCGCTACCAATACAAACTCGACGGCATCGACGATGACTGGTCGCCCCCTTCCCCTCAGCGCATGGTGAACTACGCTGCACTGAAACCGGGATCGTACAGGTTCACAGTTCGAGCAATCAACAGTAGTGGAGATGTCAGCTCCTCGCCAGCAGCACTGGTGTTCACCATTACGCCGCCCTTCTGGCAGCGATGGTGGTTCCTGGCGCTTGTGGTCGGCGCTGTTGTCCTCGCTACTTATCTGATTGTGCAGGTGCGTGCAAGGAGATTACTTGAGATCGAGCGGCTGCGTGTCAGAATCGCAAGCGATCTGCATGATGATGTCGGGTCTTCGCTCACCCGACTGGCGGTCCAGGCGCAACTTCTCCATGAGGGTGTCGACACCTCGAACATCCAGACAAAATTGGGAAACATCTCCCGTATGAGCAGCGAGGTCATTGGCACAATGGGTGACATTGTATGGTCCATCGATGCTCGCAACGACACCATTGGGAGTCTCGTCGACAGGATGCGCGACTGCTGCAATGCTCTGCTGGCTGAACAAGGCATCGACTTCCAGTTCGAAACATACGGCCTGGATGTGCACAAACGCATTCCGGTCGATGTCCGCCAGAACATCTATCTCGTGCTGAAAGAAGCAGTGAACAACATCGCAAAGTACGCGCAGGCCTCCATGGTCACAATCACACTGCACAATGAAAACAACCGATTCAGTATGCGCATCAGTGACAATGGCCAGGGGTTGTCAGCCGCGAAGCGCCTGACCGGCCAGGGGATGCACAACATGAAGATGCGGGCAGATCGGATTGGAGGCATGGTGGAGTTCATCGAAGACAATGGCCTCACCGTCATGCTGACACGGGACGCCCTGTAACTTCAGTTGAATCCCATGAAGATGGGATTGAAAGACGACAAGCAATTCACTACATGATGACATGATAACAGTCGGCATCG
>CAYHRX010000476.1:0-3153 GCA_964359075.1 uncultured Chitinophagales bacterium | reverse complement strand
ACCGACGATGATCTTTCCCATGGTGGTGATACCGCTCGTGAGGAGAACTGTACTGCCCAGGAGAACTGCGGTCTCGCGAATCCAGTCCTCTTCCAACACTAAGCCAGAGAGGTACATCGTCACCGGCAGACCGATGGCCAGATAGCCGGAGCCATACTCAACGGCAATTCTTGTTACATCGTCGTTGAAGGAAGAACGATTTCGTTCCGTCAGCTCAAACGCTTCATCATCAAGCAAGAAACTCACCGCCGTTGCGCCGGCAACACCACCTGCAACAAGCCAATCTACCTCATCCCATCTGGCTGGCGCGAATGCCACGTGCGTTACCGCCTTCAGCCCTATCAATCCATCGTTGCTGATTGTTGAGAGTACGGAGCGTTGGGCTGGTCGGATGCGCAGGCTTGTGGCTGCCCCAGTGTTTGTAGAGTCGGCAAGTGCAGAACAAACGCCCGTGAAAAGAAAAACAACTACCGTCAGACGGAGAACTGTGAAGCGCCCGCCTGCCGTCGTGCCTTCAGATTGACGAGTCACGGCTTCGGCACCGCCAACAGCGAAATCCCGAACACCATCGCACTCACCACCAGTCCGGCGAGGAATGTCTGATAGCAATACCTGAGGTAACGGTACTTCTTCTCATCGAGCACCTTACCGAGTGAGTAGAGGTCTTTGATGAGTGATTGATGTATCTTCCTCTGGTCGCGGATCATGGCTTCCATCTGTCGCTCAAAATCCTCATACGGCATATGAACGAAGTTGCTGAAGAAGATCACGTTGAAGTTCGGGTCGCTGGGGTCGGGGCTTTCCCGCGCGCCGAGCTTGGGCATCGTCGAGTAGACTGCAAAGAAAAGAGAAACAAGGCTGAAGAGAATGATGCTTGCCGTGGCGTACATGAGCTGCGGGTCGAACAACTGCCTGATACTGAACCCGATGATACCTGCGCAGATCGTGATCATGATGTGCGCTTTGTTGTCCGCCATCTGGCTGAGGCGGAAGTGGTTGCCTACGATGGTGCGGAACATCGAATCGGCAGAACGGTCGGCTTTCGGAATGTCGGGCGCGCCATTCTTCTCTTTGTCTTTGTCCTTCTTGCCCAAGTGGTTTCTCCTTTCGGTTGGTGGGTTTGTCCTGAAGTGAGTATAAGAGAATTCCGGCTGAGATGACAGAGGAAGGAATGAAATACTACGGCGCACCGGGAGTCTTGGGAGTTGGCGGATCAGCCTCCAACAGGCCGCGGCTGATTTGTCGGGCGAAACTCTCGTCTCATGTGTGCCTCTACCTCAAGGAATTGTGTCTTACCTGTCAAGCCTTTACAATAGGCAGGGCGCGGATTCTTATCCGCTCATCTTCGCACACGACAATGCATCCGGATGTCAGATCCGCTTCCAGAGTTGAAAGGTGCGAGAGCAGAAAGTGCAGTTGCTTGGCAGGTCGTTTGTCCATTTGCCTGAAGAGAACGAACGATGGCTTTGAGGTCTCCCGCAACGCGAGGAGAGCACCGAAGTCTGTATCAGCAGAGATGATAATGCGATCTTCATTTGATGCAAACGTGAATATCTCTTCATCGGGGGCCCCGGACAGGCCAATCTCACGCACGTGGATGGCGTCGTGCCCTTCCGCATTCAGACCGGCGGAAACAAACGGAGATACAGCGTTGTCCACGAGGAACCTCATGCAGCTTCCGTCACGGGCAATTGCCGCTCCCGGACGGCCAGTGCTGCATAATGCAGAGCTTCCTGTATGTCGTCGGGTTCAAGGTCTGGATAGGCAGCCAGGATATCCGCATCGGTCATCCGGTTGGCTACCATGCCCACGACCGTTGCAACAGGAATACGCAGGCCGCGGATACAGGGTATACCTCCCATTTGCTCTGGACGGACTGTTATGCGTGTGAATTTCATGGTCTCATCCTCAGTATGTTTCTTTAGTTTGACTCTGCAAGAAGTTACCGAAACGCCTCAACAATCACAACGGGGCGGGCGGAAAAAAAACCACACAGGAAGGGAGACGCAGAGAACTATCGGGGTGGGGACTCAGCAGGATGTTGAAAAAGTTCACTTCAGCTGCATCTGCGTCAGGGTGAGTCCCGCAGAGCGGGAAACCCTGTCAAGCGCTTCGCATTTCACGCTTCGACTTCGCTCAGCGTGACGATGATTTAGTTTTTCAACACCCTGTTGGTCGAAGTCCACCGGGCATCGAGGGATCCAATGCGAATATTCACCACGTGACCATGAGCGCGGCCTGGAAGATAAGTTCGTTGAAGTTGTTGACCGAGCTGTGCCGGTCTGTGTACGACGCATGCTCGCCTCGCACGTCGAGACTACACCCCTGGAACAGCTCCAGCATCGAACCGGCATAGAAGCTCACTTTCTTGTTTCTGTTCTTCTCCACCCCGGCGCCTCCACCGAGTGACGTTTGTATTCCATCGGTCCACTGGTACGAGCCATTGATATCGACCGTTACAATGCCGCTGTAGAGACCAGGCGCCTTCGACTGAGTCAGTCCGTACGTGCCGCTCACAGTGAGTGGAAACGGGAAGCTCAGGGCTTCGACGATTGTGATACTCGTTGTGCCGAAGTAGTTCGCCGGGGAAAGCCCCTTCGCCACCTGCCGGTTGTAGGATACCGTGCTGGAACTGACGATCTCTTCGATCCGTGTTGTGTAGCCCGTCGTGACGGAATACATCATGGTCCGGTTGTCGACAGCGCGGCGCGGATCAACGGCATCGCTCTTCTGGAAATACGGGGTAAAGCCAAGGCGCAGGAACGGAAGATTCCGGAAGTTGAACCCAAGGCTCACGCCGTACGCCGTCGTGGTTGTGGTGGCGGGCTTCCACTTAATCAGGTTGTCCCTGTATCGCTTGACGAAGACACCCACGGAGACGCGTCGCTCGAAAAGTTTCTGATCCACCTTCCCTTCAAACCCCAACTGGTCAGTGCGGACGTTCGGCGCTCCGAGCGACGTGTATCCCGGTCCCACCATCTTCACGCCTGCCGAGACCCTTGTCCCTGACTCGTCATTTGCGAACGACACCTTGCCTGAATACGTATAGTCGAACGATGTACTGATCCTTGGATCAACAAGCTTCTTCAGCCAGCCGGGGATCGATTTGCTTTCCAACTCGGGATCACGCGTGTCTCTCGTGAGAACGGCAAC
>CAYHRX010000475.1:0-3157 GCA_964359075.1 uncultured Chitinophagales bacterium | reverse complement strand
TCAGCCCGGCCCGAACGTGGGTATCGGTGGCGATGACACACTCTTTGCCACAAGCGATGGGTTTGTCCACTTCAAGAAGTTCAGCAAAGCCAAGAAAGTTGTCAGCGTTCTTCCAAAAGCGTAGTGCCTGAAAGCGCCGGGCAAGTGTTGTCTGGCCCGCCAATCCAAATAAGTATTCCACGGTAGGCCTGTCCAGACTTGAGACAGGCCATTTTGTTATTTTCCATCGTCTTCTGTCCTAACCACTCTTCACTCAATCATCCACGCATTAACTCCGGAGGTTAGTTATGAAAATCACAGTCATCGGTGCGGGGAATGTCGGTGCAACCACGGCACAGCGCATCGTCGATAAGCAGTTGGCGAATGAAGTTGTTCTGGTCGATATCATCGAAGGCGTTCCGCAGGGGAAGGCCCTCGACATGTATGAGGCGACGCCCGTTGAGAAAACTGACGTTAAGGTCATCGGCAGCAACGGCTATGATGAGACGGCGAATTCGGACATCGTCGTGATCACTGCCGGTATTGCACGCAAGCCCGGTATGAGCCGCGATGATCTTATGAACACCAACAGCGGCATTGTGAAAGCCTGCACAGAAGCCGCGGTGGCAAAGTCGCCACGTGCAATCATTATTGTAGTTTCAAACCCATTGGATGTCATGACCTACGTCGCATGGAAGCTCAGCGGCTTCGAGCGTCATCGCGTCATGGGGATGGCCGGTGTACTGGATGCGGCCAGGTTCCGCTCCTTCATCGCATTGGAAATGAACGTCTCGGTCGAAGATGTGAACGCTTTCGTCCTCGGCGGCCACGGCGATTCGATGGTCCCGCTCCCACGCTACTCCACGGTCGCAGGGATTCCTATCACCGAGTTGCTGAGTCAGGCGACAGTCGACCGCCTCGTAAAGCGCACCCGCGACGGGGGGATCGAGATCGTCAACTACCTCAAGACCGGCAGCGCGTACTACGCACCGTCATCATGTACAGTTGCGATGGTCGAAGCAATTGTGAAGGACAAGCACCGCATCATGCCGTGCGCGGCACTGATGCAGGGTGAATATGGATTGAACGATACATTCGTTGGCGTGCCGGTGAAACTTGGCAAGAAGGGAATTGAAGAGATCATCCAGATCAAGTTGAATGCCGAGGAACAGGCGGCGCTGAAGAAATCGGCCGATGATGTGTCTCAATCAATTGCGAAGCTGAAGCTCTAGATGAGGGGCTGCATTGCAGGGAGAGTAGCCGCTTGCTACCCGTGGCGGGTAGTGTGGGTGGTGGCTCTCCCTTTTTTGTTTTCGGTGCTTGCATCCGGCTGCAGGGAACAGATCCCAACGGGACCGCCTGCGACTCCGGTGAGCCTCCAGTTCATGCTTCATCTCAATGATTACTACAGCTTTGATAACTGGAAGCTTGATCCTGACGGGTTTCGCATCCCATCCTCAAGGTTCAGAACATCGTGGAGAGTGCTTGACACCGGCGCCGTTGCAATCGGATACCCCGGAGTGGCCATCGTTATCGACAGCACGTTTGCACGAGATGCGTCGGGGCGTGATTCGCTGGTCGGCACGAGCTATCGGTACTTCCGGACAACGTCGAACGGCGATGTGTTTGAGTTCGGCTTTGTTTCCAAACTTCTGGCAACCAGAGACACACTGGTAGTCGACCCCCGATGGGACAAACTCCTCTCGCCATCCGTGATGCCAAACTCGCTGTGGATAGTGGAATCAGGCGACTCAACGGTAGGAACTGTGTACGCCAGGTTCCTTACGGCACGGGAACTGGTTGGGACGACGGTGAACGGAGTGGCCAGCGGTGTGCTTGCCTATCACGTGGAGATTACGGGACTGAACTTGACGTTGAGTTTGTGGGTGAGCGACTCACCATCAGGATTCCTCCGGTTCCGGGATGATTCAAATGTTCCGTACAACCGGATCTTCCAGGAGCTAACGTCGCTTCGCACAGCGAGGTAGGCAATCAGGACATCATTTGTTCATATCAAGCCACAACGCCACTTGAGCCCCTGAGGGTCCGACTTCGAACTCCACCTTGTCCATCAGTGTCCGCATCAGGAATATCCCACGTCCATTCTCGCGCAGCAGGTTTTGCTTCTTCAGTGGGTTGCGGATTTTATCCACTTTGAACCCCGCTCCTTCATCACTCACAAACACCACCAGCCAGCCCGGGAGCAATTCACACCGCACATGCACCTTTTTGGTCTGGTCGGACTTATTCCCGTGCAGGATTGCGTTGTTGACAGCCTCGGTAAGCGACACCATCAGCTTATGCAGTTGGATTTCGTTGAGGTGGGCGGACTGGTTGATCTTCTTGAGGAACGTCTCTACCCGCCTGATCTGCTTCGGGTTACTCTGAAGAGTCATCCGGAACACTGCATGTGTCAAAGTCACAACGTACCTGTCATAAGCTGATGATGATGTTCATGCTCAGGTTCGGCAGTGATCTGCTCGACTCCTGCGGCTGTGCCTGACTCCCGGAGAATGTCCTTCGCTCGTACCATCCTTTGAAAGTCAACCTGCTGTAGGAGCTGATGTCCCACAGTATCAGGCACGTTGGTCCCACACTTTTGATGTATGCATCCAGTGTCTTCACGCCGTTGTTGAACACGTAGCGCGACTGGCTGAAATACCGAAGTCCGACGGCAAAGAGAATTCCTTCTTCGGGACTGAAACGGACCTGTGCAGCGAGTGTTCTGTCAACGAAGGAGTTCTCCGTTCGCTCTGAGAAGTCCGACCACTTCAACTGCCCTCGTTCATATAACTTCAAATAACTAAAAAAATCAAGCCCGATTCTCCGGGTAACCTCAGCGCTGGACGAATCGATCCACCCAAACTGCCGGTAGGAGAAACTGCGGACGCTGGAAATCTGCTGCTCAAAGTCATAGACGGTATAGTTTGCAAGCACCTCGAACGTATTGGTGCTCGTGATGGTTCGTAGTGGTTTGTACGTTGCCCGCGGGGCGAGCCGGAGCACACGGTTGTAGTTGTTGTTGGCACTGCGCTCCTTGAGGAGGTACACGATATGGCTGAGGTTGCCGTGAACAGACACCCCCATATCGAGATACTGGCTGATGCGATGTGTTGTTGCAAGGGACACCGCGACCAGCAATTCATCGCGGTCCTCAACATTCTGCTCGCTGGGTGTG
>CAYHRX010000474.1:0-3160 GCA_964359075.1 uncultured Chitinophagales bacterium | reverse complement strand
TCAGTACAGAATGCCGTGAACGCGGTATGTTGGTGACTTATTCCTTTTCGCATATTGTGGCTGAAATCTTGAGATGGAGGCATTGTGAAACCATTAGTCATTTTTTATGTGCTCTTGTTCTGCTTAGCGTACAATCTTTCGGCTAGCGCACAAGGCGGCGCGCGAGAAGAGAAGGTTGATTACAGCGGCGTCAAGTTTCTCGCTGTGCATTGGGTTCTGTCCGTGTCAGACCATGGAAAGACGATCGTACTGGAGGATAGCTCGATCTGGAGAATCTGTCCCCATTGCGTATCAAGCGCGTGCAGGTTGTTGCCAGGTACTCTTGTTGAAGTAGTCGAACGAGGAGATACATATCGTTATCCATACTGCCTTCGCGTCTCGCTCAATAGTCACACCACGTATCCCGTGAATGCGATGTGCGTGCGAGACATTGGTGCCTACAATCAGCCCCCTTATGCCGGACAAGTGACGGAAAAACACTGAACGCTGTTAGAATGGAGTTGAGGAGCCAGCCCGCCCGAACCAGCCCGACACCGTCTCGCCCGAACGACGTGGTTGAGCGGGGGGTACTTTTGCCGATTGCAGAAGAGCAACTTCATCCAAACCAAGAGGTTGATTCTGGCGAGATATTCCCGCCCCGACGAAGTCGGGTTGTCGGGACTATCGTCTCATCACACCTGAATTCGTCGCGACCAGGTCGATAGTAATTGTGAAGTCTCCAAAGACCCTCTGAAGTTCTCCTCAGGGGGCTTTCCATTCTGTGACCTATGTCTCTCACTTCGGTAATCTCCGCATCCTCGGGCTCCAATGTGGCTGCAATCACGGACTCCGGAGTCCGGTTCCGTATATTTGTCCCCACGATGTTGTTTCATCAGAAACATCGTACGGCTCGATTGACATACTCCTGAATACTGAATCTTCCTGAGCCGCTCGCAAGAGCAACAAGGAAATATTCATCAATCCCCCTAAGGAGGTTTGTATGCGGCAGTTGTACTTCATTTCATCGTCCTTCATTCTCACAGCCAGGCTGCACTGGCCTTCCATAGTCTCTCCGCGAGGTTCTTCCACTACGGCGAGTCGTTCCGCAATCCGTGCTATTCCACTGAACAAGACAGGTCAAGCGTCAAATTCACAACGTAAGGAGGTACACATGATTACACGAATGACACTCGTGCTCGCTGCGCTTGCCATTCTTGTTCCGACGGTTCTCCATGGGCAAGTCGACACACTGTGGAAGCGCGCGTACAGCGGCACCCTGCTCTATGGTGGTGCCATGCTCGGCGATGCTGCCGGGAATGTATACGTGGCCGGCCGCTCGTTCGACAATGCCGGCGACTACCTGACACTGAAGTACAACTCAACAGGTGTGCTTCAGTGGGCAAGAACATACAATGGCGCAAGTGGGCTTCTTGCTATCGACCAGCCGAACGCAATAGCACTTGATCCATCCGGCAATGTCATTGTCACTGGATACAGCTACGGAGGGCCGGCAACGGATGCGGACTTCTGCACCATCAAGTACAGTTCCAACGGCGATTCGCTGTGGGTGCGGCGCCATAACGGCTATCCGAGCACAACCAACATCGACGTTGCCACTGCACTGATCTGTGATGACTCGGGTAACGTATATGTGACCGGATACGGCCCGGGCCCCGCGAGTCCGGTGGATGTTTTTACGATCAAGTACTCTCCCAACGGCGATTCGTTGTGGGGGAAGTACTACAACTTCCCGGCAACGAATGGTGGTGATAGAGGGTGGGCCATCACACGGGACACCTCAGGCAACATCATTGTGGTGGGAGAGAGCTGGGGAGGGACACAGATTCCTCCTGCAACGGGCGATGACATTCTTATCCTCAAGTATACTCCGGGTGGCTCTCTTCTTCAAGTGCGGAGAATTGTCGCCAGCGCAGGTCCAAATGCCGACTCCGGGAGAGATGTCGTCACGGATAGTGCCGGAAACATCTACGTCACCGGCTTCTCGTTCCAGGGTGGGCCGACGCGATTCACCACAGTCAAGGCCTCACCAAATACAGATAGTCTCTGGCAGCGCAACCTGACTGGCGCTGAACAGGGGAAGAAGATTGTCCTTGACAAGGGCGGCAACGTAATTGCTGCCGGTGATGCCTTTGGGCCTGACTACGTGACCGTGAAATACTCGTCCGCCGGGGCACAACTCTGGTCGGCCACATACAACAACGGCGGCAGCGACCAGGCGATGGACGTCGCTGTGGACACGAGCAAGAACGTATACGTCACCGGATGGAGTGCCGGGATTTTTGATGGTGACTTCGCGACGGTGAAATATGATTCTGCCGGGACTCAGAAATGGGTGAAGCGATACAACTCGGGTGTCGGTGGTGATGTTGCCATCGCGATCCATGTGTTCTCGCCCGGGCAGTTTGCGGTTGCGGGATACAGTCTTGGAAGCGGAGAGATTGTGACGATTCGATACGCGGAGTCGCTGGTTCCCGTGAATGAGATCTCGGGAGAACTCCCGGCTGAGATTTCTCTACTGCAGAACTATCCCAATCCGTTCAATCCATCGACGCTGATACGCTACTCGATACCCCGTGAGTCACATGCCACATTGAAGGTCTTCAACATACTCGGCCAGGAAGTGACTACCCTCGCGAATGGGCTGATGCAGGCCGGAAGGTACGAGGCGAAACTCGATGCAACGTCGCTGCCGAGTGGAGTGTATTTCTATGCACTCTCTTCCGGCGGACGAACTGAAACGAAGAAAATGGTATTGACGAAGTGAATCCAATCAAAAAAAAGAGGCGTGATATGAACAAGTCGACAGTAACTGTATTGAGCGCCATCATGATGCTGCTCGTGGCCATCGAGTGTGAGGCGCAGGTCGTCGAGTCGTGGGCCTCGAGGTACAACGGGCCTGGAAGCGGTACAGACAAAGCCAACGCTGTTGCCGTAGATCCCTCAGGCAACGTATATGTAACTGGTTCCAGCGTGAGTGGTGGAGCCGGCACGGAAGACTACGCGACAATCAAGTACAACTCTGTGGGTGTCCTCCAATGGGTGCTGAGGTACAACGGAACAGCGAGTGCAGCCGACATCGCTTACGCAATCGCTGTCGATGCGTCTGGCTACGTGTACGTCACGGGTGGAAGCTGGGGGACTGGCGCGAACTACGACTACG
>CAYHRX010000473.1:0-3174 GCA_964359075.1 uncultured Chitinophagales bacterium | reverse complement strand
TATCCGTCGGATCTTCACCAAACCCGTATAGGGAAAATTCGCCGAGGCGACTACCGCCTTCACTCACAACAAATGAAGATGAGCTCGCCTGGGCAAGCAGGCGGAACCGGTACGTGATCGCGTCATTTGGAACCAACCCGGGCAACTGATTAGCGTACGTGAAAGTCTCGTTCGGCGTGTACGTCTTCCCAAACCAATCTTTGCCGGAGCTGTGGATGTTGACCATTTCTTCCTCAATGAGCACTCCGTCAAGGAACTTTCCCGGAGTCGCAACAGGATTGTCGGTCACAGATGGCTGCACGGGCATCCGTTTGCCGTTGGCGCCGCCAAATGTCAGCCAGTAATAATTCTGCTCTGTGTAATGGTTAATGTAGTGATCAAGGAGATGCGATGACGTGTTTGCTTTCCAGCCACGGACGGACTTGGCGAAGAAAAGCACATAGTCGCTCGCATCAAATCTCCCGTCTGCCTCCCCTTCGACATAGACTGCATTCTCAGCGAGATCGGTTGGGCGAGAAGCAAGAACCTGCTCAGGCACCTCAGTGCCACCGTTGCCGTAAATCTTGATCGTCCTCGGGTCAACATTCGCCAAGTTGATCCCCGCCGCGGCGAGGTACTGGGCGGACAATGTGTAGACGCCCTCCTCGTTGATAGTAAGGCGATACCAATCACCAGTGTTGAGAACGCTTGGCACCGCGTTCGTCTTTCCCAGAGACCGTGTTGGAGCGAACTTCCAATTCCGTGCAACGCTATGGTTGAGAAGGATGCCATCGAACAAGCGGTCATCGTCATTCTGAACACGCGGGCGGTTTGAGGGTCCAAACACAATCTCAACAACCATTCTGCTGTACTTCCTCACGGTGCGGCTGGCGGGATTGTACTGGATGGGATAGAGCTTCAGAGCGCCAACCACCACTGTTCGGATGAGGTTCGGTGCTGGGAGATCAACAGGCTGGGCCGGAGCAAAAACAGACACTCTGTATTTCTCAGGGTTGACTTTGTACACGCTCATTCCGGGCATGTCACCATCCTGGCGCATGATCGGGACCGGAGCCAGCGTGACGCCTGAGATGTCCTCGTAGTCCGATGCGATGATCTGAACGGCATTGCCAGCTTCACTCTGGAAACCGATGGGAATTGCCTCATACCGAAGATCTGGCGCGCCAATTATTTCGCGGCCATAACTTGGAATTGATCCGAGGAAGTCATACAACTTCAGCTCAGTGGTCCCATCATGCAAGGTCCGCGCAGGCAGAAACCGCGGGCGATACTCGAACACAAGTGACCGCTCGTCGGAGCGAAGGATTGCAATGTCACCCTGCTGCCACTGCGCATGGGCAGAGACGGCTACCAGGCAGACGAGGAATGCCGCACTATGGAGTAGCGTTCTCATATCCTTTGTCATATTTCGTCCATAAAGCAAAACGCCGAATGTCTGCATTCGGCGGCAAAACAAAAGTGGAGTTACCGCCGTTTACTATTCGCTTCCTAAAGGATTCTCACACACACCTCGTACTTCACGCACAAGAGCCAAGCTCTTGTCAGAATCATGAACCTTTAAGCGAACAACTCTATAGGCTGAACTCCATTCCTCGTTTAGTCTGTAGCCAATATAGAGATTGACCGTTTCATTGTCAAGAAATTTTTGGCTTGAACCCAGAGCGAAACAGCGAGCAAGGCACGATGCGTTGGTTGATATTCAGGACGGAAAGTGTTAGATTTTCCGTACTTATGATGATCTCTCCTTGTTACACAGCCGGGTTAGCATGGCAAGACCGTTGAACGTGTTGCTTCTTTCGAGCGAAGTTGAGCCGTTTGCGAAAACCGGTGGCCTTGCGGACGTTTCCAGCGCACTTCCAAAATCGATCAAGTCCCTCGACCATGAAATCCGAATCATGATGCCCCGATACGGCAGCATCAACGAGCGCAAGAGCCAGCTGCACGAGATGATTCGATTGAAAGACATTCCAGTACCCGTGGGGAACAGACATGTTTTGGCGAGCGTCAAGTCTTCTTTCCTGTCGAACAACCATTCAAAGGTCCAGGTATATTTCCTCGACAACCACACCCTCTTTGGCAGGCCCGGGATGTATGTTCATCCCGAGACAAACAAAGACTACCCCGACAATGATACTCGATTCATTTTCTTTGCACGCGGAGTTCTGGAAGTACTCAAGAAGCTTGGTTGGCAACCGGATATCATCCATTGCAACGACTGGCCGACAGGACTCGTTCCCGCATACCTGAAGACGCTATACAAGAACGACCCCTTCTACAAAGAGACGAAGACTGTTTTCACTGTTCACAACATGGCCTACCAGGGAGTGTTCCCAAAAACGTCGTTTGTGAAGACCGGCCTCCCGGAGAAACTCCTGGGGGAAAGAGGCATCGAGTCAGCCGGCAAGATCAACATGCTGAAGGCCGGCCTCGTTTTCTCAGACGCAATCACGACAGAGAGCGCGCGATACGCCAAGGAGATTCAGGATTCGGATGAGTACGGCTGCGGATTGCAGGATGTTGTCAGGAGGCGAAAGAAGGACCTCACCGGAATCCTCAACGGGATCGACTACTCCATCTGGAATCCGGCGACCGACGAGGTCATTCCACACAACTATGACTTCAAGACACTCGATCTGAAGCTGGAGAACAAGAAAGCTCTCCTCACGAAAATGGGCCTGTCTTTCGACGAAACTGTGCCAGTGATCGGAATGGTCTCGCGGCTGGCCGAGCAAAAAGGGATCGACATTATCATGGATGGGTTCGATGATCTGATGAAACTCCCGATTCAATTCATAGTCCTCGGCGTGGGAGAAAAGCGGTATCAGGCTTTCTTCGAGAAGGCCCGGAAGCAATACCCTGAGAAGGTTGCGGTGCAGCTCGCGTTCAATCCGGATCTTGCCCATATAATAGAAGCAGGCAGCGACATGTTCCTCATGGCCTCACGCTACGAGCCGTGTGGATTGAACCAACTATACAGCCTCAAGTACGGAACCATCCCGATTGTACGCGCAACGGGTGGACTGGATGACACCGTTGATGACTTCGACGTGGCAACAAGTAGCGGAACCGGATTCAAGTTCACAAGGTACGCAGCAGAAGACCTGGTGCATGCAGTGAAGCGCGCAGTAGAGACGTTCACGGACCAGCGCACATGGAGGAAGATCATCAAGAACG
>CAYHRX010000472.1:0-3175 GCA_964359075.1 uncultured Chitinophagales bacterium | reverse complement strand
TCTCAACTATGTTCCGGCCACCCTTCACGAGGGGGATCCCCGCCGATTCGTAGCCAGGGTACTCGAGCCTTCTCTGACCTTCGAGTATGATGGGAACGGCATTCTTAGGGCCGATGTCGCCAACTATTCCGCACATAGTCCAATTTTGGGTACGAAACTTGGCGAAAGATAACTATTCGCGGGTTGAAAATCAACGAATCGACTGTTCACGCAGACCAATCACTCCCATCATTCGCCCTGAGCGCTCTTTGTCACGTCGATAGGAATGCAACAAATTCCTCGCGTCGATGGTACAGTGGGGGCTCACCTCAATTGAACCCGGGTGAATGCTGCACTCCAGAAGTTGTGCTACGGTCGCGGCTTTCAAGTCTACCCGGATTTCTTCTCCACTCTTCTTCACGAACGCAGAAGAGAACCTGCCTGCGACATCTTCTCCGACAGTATAGCAGCACGCACTCGCACTGGGTCCGACATATGCAACCATGTTTGCGGGAGAGCAGTCGAATTCATGGGCCATCATCTCCACTCCTGTGCGTACAATCCTCGCTGCAATTCCGCGCCAACCGGCGTGGATGGCCGCAACAGCTCTCCGTGCTGTATCGACTATAAAGATGGGAACGCAATCCGCAACGCTGACACAGAGATACACACTAGAGACGTTCGTGATGAGCCCATCGCATGCAGGATAGTTCCCCGGCGCTGGTGCTATCCTGACTGTGTTGCTGTGTACTTGCATGGGAATTGCCAGCCGGTCGGTGCCGATATTGAGCAACTGAAAAAACAGCTCGCGGTTCTTCTGGACGTTCTCCTTCGCGTCTCCGACGTTGAAGGAGAGATTCATCCCGAGTGGCTCTGGACTGACACCGCCATGTCGCGTGCTGATGCCGCATGTTACAAGGTCAGTTGCTTGCAACAACTCCGAGGAGATAATAGTCATGAGAAAAGAGTGAACCTGATGGTACTATGATTGGATGGGAAAAGCCACCGTGACGATGGTGCCTTCACCTTCCGTGCTGTCGACCGTGATCGCACCGCCAGCATCATCGATGCTTTTCTTGGTGATGGCAAGACCGAGGCCCATGCCATCTGTCTTGGTGGAGAAATTCGGCTGGAAGAGTCTCGACTTCACTTCGTCAGACATCCCAATGCCATGATCGCGGACAGCGACAAACGCAAATCCGTTCCGGCTCCACGATCGGATTGTCATTCTACCACTGTTGTTCATTGCCTGTACGCCGTTCCTGATAATGTTGATGAAGCCACGACGCAGCTCTTCGCGGTCAGCCTTCACCGGCGGCAGATGCTCATCGAGCGTCGTCTCGAATTGCACAGTGCCGTCCTGTTCAAAGAGGTGCACCGACTCCATGAGGACCTCGTTCATGTTCAGTGCTTCCAGTGTCGGCCTCGGCATCCGCGCAAAGTGTGCAAACTCACTTGCAATCCGGCTCAGCGTCTCGATCTGCTCAATGATGGTCGTGCTGACCGAGTCGAACACTTGTTCGAAGTTCGCCACTCTATCTATGTACGTCTGCCGCAGATGTTGGAGAGAAAGTTTCATCGGTGTCAAGGGGTTCTTGATTTCGTGGGCAACCTGCTTGGCCATCTCCTTCCAGGCAAGCTCCCGTTCGAACCGAACAAGGTCTTCGCGGCTGCGTGCAAGCTCTCTGGTCATCGCCTCAAACGAGCGGATCAACTCGCCAATCTCGCCATCGGCATTCCGAACTCCAACCGTGACGTTCATGTCGCCACGGGCAACCCTTTTCGTCGCCGTTGTGAGACTGTGGATGGGGGCTGCGATCCTGTTTGCAAACGTCGTCGCAATAATAACAATGAGGAAGAAGACCACCGCGTAGACGCCGAAGATGAGCGCATTCTGCCGGGCGATCTCTTCATCAAGCTCATCGAGCCTGTAGAGCGTCGGGACGGACACAATACCGACAATTCTCCCGTTGTCACTGACGAGGGGCCGGTACCCGACTGCGTACTGGAACGACCCAAAGGGTTCGGTCTGAATGAAGAACCGATTTCCTTTGATCACCGTGTTGGCGTACGCCAATCCGCTGAGGCGCCTATCGAGGATGCCGGCCTCGTAGAGCTCCGGTCGGCTGCTTGCCTGCAACTGATTCCCGACATACAGGTTGAAGTCAGCACCTGCTTCAGTCGCAAGCTGATCGATGACGTACCGGCTCAGCGCTTCCTGCACGATCCCCTCTTCCCCCTGAAGCCGTTGAGCGATGCTCACTCCAAGAGTTGAAGTCTCTTGTCCCAAGCGCTTTGCCGTTGCGTCGAGCAAGCGCTCGCTCGCGATGTGTCGCCCATACGTTGCCATAACAACCAGCGGCACCACTGCAGTCACCAGCAGGGCTGCCAGGAGTTTGTCCCTGAATGTGAACTCATATCGATATCCGCGAATCAACTGAACAAGAAAGAGCCCTACAGCAAACACCAGCACAACGATGCCATAGTATACGAACACTTTGACAATGCTGACGAGATGCCAAACAACACCAAGCTGTGGTATGCTGAGCGAGATGATCTCATTTGGGGATGATTGACGTTTGATATAGAAGGTTTCATATGTCCTGTCATTGATGCGGTCTTCAAACCACAGATAAGGGACATCAGGCTTCGAGAGTTGATCCTGAACAGGTTTGGGGACCCGGTACCCGATCGGCAGCAGCGAGCTGCTCGATGTAAGCAACTGGTTGTCATGGAACTCGGATACCGTTATCGGTCTGTAGAATGATTCGATGGATTCCTGAGATTCACTCCGTAACACGGCCGGCGACTCCCCTCGGAAGAGCGCTTGCTGACCCGCAGCAAGAACAACATGCGCATGGCCTACCGTCTCGCCGAGACCGGACTGGATGGGGATGGAACCTGAGTACACACGTCGTGCATTCACACCCGTGCCGCTGCGTTCAACGATAATCGTCTTCGCTCGGGGCCGCTCGTTGAGCATGCTCTTGTACATCTCGAACACGCTCTGCCCTCCAATCACGAACCGGCTCAGCTCATAGCCGGAAGAATCCTTCACGGCAAAGATACAACTGTACCCCTCCCGGGCGGCAGTGCTTCGCGCCCAATGGTCAAATGCCAGACGGTCAACCGCGTCGGCATCCCCGACGAGGAGCGTATTCGATGTTTCCTCGGACACGAAACCCTGGAGTGCTTC
>CAYHRX010000471.1:0-3189 GCA_964359075.1 uncultured Chitinophagales bacterium | reverse complement strand
TTCTATGGTTGCGAATTTAACCACTCTTGAGGTGCCAAATGGCACTATTTCAACAAAAGCATTTTCTGTAGGGCTGAGAATTGTCCTGCCTGTCTCATGTCGGACCCCTCCCTCGCCCCTGCCTGTCCCTGCGTTTGGTGCAGGCCCGTTGCCTCATAGATAAATGTAACCATAGGAGAGGGAAAAGCAAGGGATTGTTTCTTTGAAGATTTACCATCAGTTCAACACATCGGGTGTGAGGCCCGTGCGAGGATAAGCCGAATCTTCTTGTCAATGCACTGCTGGAGGATGAAAGGATTCAGTTGATGGAAGAGGAGCTTAAGTTTGCGTTTATGTCGAGGAGCAACGTGTGATGATTCGAGCACGCGTTGCAGTGGAGTTTTCGGAGGGTCATAGGTTTTGATGGTGCGAGACTTGATGCGTTGCTTGTCGATGAGTTTGACCGACGGGACAAAGAAGTTCATGAGGAGTCGCCATTCGTTGATGTAGAGGTTGTTGAGCAAGTCGACTATCACTGGGTCATCAAAGCGTTGATACCCGAGGTATTGGCGTCCCGACAGCAGTCGGGACAGTTTTTTCCTTCCACGTGGGCATTATCGTTTTTGTGATACTCCCGCGAGCGTGTGTAGGCAACAGGCCGCTTCCGTTTGGTGTAGTGGTCGAAGATTGTCCAGTTGATGAACTCCGAACCGTTATCACAGTCGAACCCCCGCAAGCGAAACGGGAGGTCTGCTTCGATGCTCGTCAACGCCTCAAGGATACCGTGTTCACCCTTGCCCCAGAGGGCTCGCTGTTCTGTCCAATTGGTGGCAATATCGACGGTGTTCAGCGTATAGGCGAATCCCGCAAAGCGGGACCATGGAGGACCCGCAGTGGGCAACAGTATCGGCTTCGAGAAAACCGGGAATATGTTCATCCCATTGATTGGTCTTGATGGGGATATGCTTCTTAAGCAGCGAGCCCGGTTTGGTGGTGGCGAGACCGCGCTTCGTGTGGAGGGATCGTACGGGAGCCAACAGACGGTCAATGGTCGCTGCGGATATTGCTTCAAGTCGTTCACGGGCCTCTCGAGCGATGCTGTGGTCAAAGGGGAGCCACAAGGGGATCATGGCTTTGAGACGTTTGCCACATGCCAGGTTGCTTGCCTTCCAGAGACGCTTGAGGAAGCGAAGAATATCGGGATGAGTGTACAGTGGAGACGGCCCGGGCCGACGGTGCGATCGTGGTCGTTCGCCATGTGGCAGTCCATTTAACAAACGAATGGCGTACTTGCGATTGTAGTCGCAGACCTGGCACACCTCGTCAAGAATGCGTTGCTTGCCACGCTTGGATGCAAGACGGTACCGGTCCCGGATCGCATCGATGTATTCGCGTTTTGATGTGTTGCTCATAATCCTCCTGTACCTGATGGTTACATAGATTATGAGGCAACGACTCGTTCAGCAACCCTGTTCGGTTACATTTATTATGAGTCAATGCGCAGGCAATGGTCGGCTTGACTTTCTTGTTCGGGTGTATATATTAGTCATGTACATCCAATTGGTGCCCCCAATGCAACTATTTGCAGGGTTCACAGGATTCGATTGGGACGATGCAAACCGTGAGAAGAGCTGGCGCCGACACAAGGTCACGTGGCTGGAGTGCGAAGAGGTGTTCTTCAACCAGCCTCTGTATGTTTTCCCCGATCCAAGACACTCGTTGACGGAGGAACGATTCTATGCTCTCGGTAGAACTCACGATGAGCGTTTGCTCTTCGTCGTGTTCACTCGTCGAAAATCCAGGATCCGTATCATCTCGGCCCGGGACATGAGTAAGAGAGAAAGGAAGGTATACATTGAAAAAGCTCAAAGAGATTCCAAAGTTTAGGTCGCTTGCAGAAGAAGAGAGATTCTGGGCCACTCACGACGCGACTGAGTACGTTGATTTCTCAAAGGTCGAGCTTGGCGTCTTTCCGGAACTCAAGCCATCGAGCAAGACTATCTCTATCCGACTCCCCGAATCTCTTGTTGAAGCAATTAAACTGCTCGCCAACAAACAAGATATTCCTTACCAGTCGATGCTCAAAATCCTGCTGGCCGAGAAAGTGAGGGAAGTCTTGAGCCTGCGGTCGAGGAAAGGTAGAGATGCGTGAGCTTTGGCAATCTGCCCACACGGCAACATGTCAATGCGATCCCGACCAGAGGTCGGGAGAACCAATCTCAATCCGCGAACACTGGTCAATATGTGGGATCGCCTGCCTGCGTGCCTCCGGCAGGCAGGCTTCGTCGTCCGCCTTTAGCGGACTTCTCGCAATAACCTGTCAAGAGCCTTATTGGTCAGTCCCACAGGAGCAGTGGTGCATTCCAGAAGTTTACTCCTGCCTTGTTATCCCCAACTTCTCTATCTTGTACTGCGTCGCGAGCGCTGAAATCTGCTGTGTGTCCGTTGCGGCTGATTGATTCCAGTTGTTTTCAATCAATGCCTCTCGGATACACGACGTGCGGATTGAAGGGAGGAGAATCATCGAGTATAGTCACGTGTCGAAGCGATGGCCAGAAGTCACTCAACGAAATTCTCCAACTCCCTCACGTTGCCCGGCCACATGCGTCCTTCATGGAGTTCAGCAACAATCCATGTCGGTGGATCCCACTCAGTGATTAGTTGTTCGTGACTGCCCCAAGATCGAGTTCAGGCATTGCTTCTTTCGGTCCCGCCTTCGGAAGCAGTGCAATCTCGAGCACTTCACTCATCTCCTTCACGAAGTGGAACTTCATCGTGTCGTCTGCCAGGACCGATTTCGGTATTTCATCGAGGTCGAGCTTGTTGCGCTCGGGAAGCAGCACAGCCTTAATCCCTGCCCGATGTGCAGCGAGCACCTTCTCTTTCACACCACCAATTGGAAGCACGGCCCCACGAAGTGTGATCTCGCCTGTCATGGCAAGATCGTTCCGCACAAGCCTGCCCGTGAGCAGCGAGGTCAGGGCAGTCAACATCGTCACGCCTGCAGATGGACCATCCTTTGGTACAGCACCGGCGGGGACATGGACGTGAATATCGCTCTTCTTCCGGAAGTCCTCCGGAATGCCGAGGGCTTTGGCATTGGAGGCGATGAAACTCAACGCAGCCTGTGCAGATTCTTTCATGATCTCGCCGAGTTGGCCTGTGAGAATCAGTTTGCCATCGCCTTCCATCTTCGTGGCTTCGATGAAG
>CAYHRX010000470.1:0-3212 GCA_964359075.1 uncultured Chitinophagales bacterium | reverse complement strand
ATCCATTGTTGATTGCTGATTGCTGATTTTTGGGTTTTGCCTTTTTGACTTTTGCCCTTTGACTTTTTCCTTCTGACCTTTCTCATTCCCCCGCAATCAACTCAATCAACCTCTCCAAATCGTCCGGCGAGTAGTACTCAACCACGATTTCACCCTTGCCATCTTGCATGGTCTTGATGGACACTTTGGTCCCCAGGCGCTGGCGAAGCTTGTCTTCGACACTCGCGACCGAACTGCTGATCGCCGTAACACCCGAGTCTCCAAGCGGCAATGAAGCGGGGGCCCGCCTCGTCTTCTTGCGCTGATAGTCGCGGGCAAGTCGCTCCACTTCTCGCACGGAGATTTGCTTGTCGATAATGCGGTTGAAGATTGCAAGCTGCACTGCCGGGTCCTCAACGTTGATGAGCGCACGGGCATGGCCCGGACTGACGTCTCCCTTTCGTACCGCGCTTTGAATCACGTCGGGCAGCTTCAGGAGACGGAGGTAATTGGTGATCGTCGTCCGGTCTTTGCCGATGCGTTGGGAGAGCTGATCGTGGGTGAGCTGTACCTCTTCAATGAGCCGCCTGTATGAAATTGCAATCTCGATCGGGTTGAGATGCTCACGCTGCAGGTTCTCGATCAGCGCGAGTTCCAACATCTCTTCGTTCGACTTCACACGAATGATGTAGGCGGGGAGACGAACCAGTCCCGCCTCACGTGCAGCACGCACACGACGCTCGCCGGAGATAAGCTGGTAGCCATCGTCTGCACGGCGAACGGTGATCGGCTGGATGATTCCCTTCTCGACAATCGACTGCCTGAGCTCATCAAGCGCAACCGGATCGAAGTCGGCCCGAGGCTGATACGGATTAGACTGGATCTTGTCGATCTCGATGTTGGCAATGATCTCGTTCGTCACGCCGTCATCCTGCCGGCCAACAGGCTGTGCAGGTGGCATTGATACGACAGGCCTCGGAATCAATGAAGCAAGGCCACGACCGAGTACCGGTTTCCCTTTCGTCGTCATAGGGTCTCCCATGCTTAGACTGCTTCCAAGATGTGATTGTTCCGTAAGAGGACTTCATGTGCAAGGTCCATGTAGTTCCGCGAGCCTGTGGACATCGCATCGTAGAGGATGATCGGCTTGCCAAAGCTCGGCGCCTCGCTCAGGCGGACATTACGGGCGACGACCACATTGAAGACCTTTTCCCCGAAATGCTTCTTCACTTCTTCCACCACCTGATTGGAAAGCCTGAGGCGGCTGTCGAACATTGTCAGGAGTACTCCTTCAATGTCGAGATGCCCGTTCATCGACTTTTTCACCATCGTGATTGTGTTGAGCAATTGACCGAGGCCTTCCAATGCGTAGTATTCGGTTTGAACGGGAATGAGGACAGAGTCTGCCGCGTTGAGCGCGTTGAGCGTGAGGATGCCAAGCGAAGGCGGACAGTCGATGATGATGAAGTCGAACTCGTTGCGGATGGTGTTCAGCGCATCCCTGAGTCTTCGCTCCCGGTCTTCGAGCTCGATGAACTCAATCTCTGCACCAACCAGATTGATGTGCGAGGGAATTGCTGAGAGGAATGGCATCTGTGTCTGCCGGATAGCGGAGGCCGCCGTAATGCTCCCGGCCAACACTTCGTAGATACTGTACCCTTCGAACGAGCCTTCGAGACCAACCCCGCTCGTGGCATTCGATTGGGGGTCGGTATCGACGAGCAGAGTTTTCTTCTCCGCAACGGCCAGACATGCCGAGAGGTTAACGGCAGTCGTGGTTTTGCCAACTCCACCTTTCTGGTTCGTTATGGTGATGATTTTGCCCAATACTATCTCATCCCCGCAGCCAACAACACTGCGACGATTCCGAGGGCAATTGTGATTCTTCCGAACTGCACCATCCGCCGATAGTATGGTATTACGTCATCCAATGCTTTGCGTTCACGCTCGCTGGTCATCATCTCATCAACCCGAGCAAACATCCTTGCATAACCAAATGAGAAGAACACCATCAGGAGGAATGTCACCTGCTTCAGCGCCAGGAGGACAGACCACAGGTCGCGGAATTCGAAGAACATGAACCTCGTGCTGAACAACATCAGCGCCACGCCTGTCACGAGAACCGTCCACACACACATCCACACGAACGGTGCAAATCTTCTAAGCGAATGAATCGTCACCGCAGCGAGCTCATTCCCTTCCGCTCTCGCAACAGCTAGTGTCACCACTGACTGGTACATCAACCCTCCAAGCCAGACTACCACTCCAAACACATGGAGACTTCGTGCAGCCCAGAGAAGAAAGTCCATTCAGATGGATTCATCCACCGACGTGAAACGGCGTGAAATCAGTTAAACCGTTCGCAAGATAAGGGATTTGGCAGTGCAAAGCAATGGATTAGTTTGGGCGGGAATAGTCAGCCATCAACTTTTCTTTTGTGCCTCTTCGAGATGATGCTTCACTACACGCGCTTCGGCCATGAAGATCACATCCTCGGCGATGTTCGTTGCCAGGTCGGCAACACGCTCAAGGTTCCGGCTCACGCGGATGAACTCAAGCGCCTGTTCTATCCGGTCGGGATTCTGGCGCATCACCCCCACAAGGTGCTGGACGACCTTCTTGTTCAGCTCGTCAATGATGTCGTCGTTCTTGAGAACGGCGCGGCTCAGGGTGGCGTTGCTATGGATAAAGCCATCAATCCCATCCCGCAGCATGCCTTTGGTAATCTGAGCCATCTGAGTGATGTCGACAAGCGGCTCCATGGGTGGCAAATCGATGCAGTAGAGCGCCGACTGCGCGATGTTGACTGCGTGATCACCAATGCGTTCCAAGTCGCTGTTGATTTTTGACGCAGCAAGGATGAAGCGAAGATCAGTCGCCACAGGCTGCTGCAGTGCCAGGAGGTCAACCACCGCATCATCGATGGTGATCTCCATGGAGTCGATTTGCTTGTCCTGGGTAAGCACTTGTACTGCGAGCTCCTTGCGACGTTCAAGCAATGCGCGCAACGCATCGGCGATCGCCTGCTCGGCAAGGCTCCCCATCTTGATAATGTGAGTTTTGAGGCCTTCAAGTTCCTGAACGAAATGCCGCTGCATCAGCCGAACCTCCCTGTAATGTACTCTTCTGTTTGTTTTTTCTCGGGTGTGGTGAACATCTTCTTGGTTTCTCCCAATTCGATCAACTCCCCGAGATAGAAGAATGCCGTGTAATCACTCACCCTTGCTGCCTGC
>CAYHRX010000469.1:0-3216 GCA_964359075.1 uncultured Chitinophagales bacterium | reverse complement strand
GCGGCAAGCGGATTGAGTTCGGCCGCGAGTACATCATCCCCAAGCCGTTCGATCCCCGCGTCCTGATCTGGGAAGCGACCGCTGTGGCGAAAGCGGCAATGGAAACCGGTGTTGCCCGGAAGCCTCTGGCGGACATCGAGGCATACAAGGACGTGCTGGAAGCCCGTCTCGGCAAGTCACGCGAAGTAATGCGCTTCTTCATCCACAAGGCGCAGAAGTCACCGAAGCGGATTGTGTTCCCTGAAGGTGAAGAAGAGAAAATCCTCCGTGCCGCTCAGATCATCATCGATGATAACATTGGTCAGCCTATCCTGCTGGGGAGCCGCACGCTCATCATGCAGCGCATCAAGGACCTTGGGCTCGACCTTGAGGGCGTTGAAGTGATCAACCCTTCCAAGTCGCCGAAGTTCGATGAATATGTGACTGCTTTTTACCAGATGCGGCAGCGGAAGGGCGTCACGCGATTCGACGCAGAGCGGCAGATGGCGACGCACAATGTGTTCGGGATGATGATGGTTCAGAAGGGCGATGCCGATGGTCTGATCTCGGGACTGACGCAGCACTACCCCGAGACTGTCCGTCCCGCGTTGCAGATCATCGGCACCAGAGAAGGCGTCAACAGGATTGCCGGGCTCTACATGCTGATCTTCAAGAATCAAACGATCTTCGTTGCGGATGCGACGGTGAACATCGAGCCCACAGCCGACGACCTCGCGGAGATTGCCCTGCTGACTGCAGAGAAGGTGAAACAGTTCAATATCGTGCCGAGGATAGCGATGCTTTCGTTCAGCAACTTCGGCAGCACGGATCATCCATTGGCGGCAAAAGTGCGCACGGCAGTGAGTCTAGTGAAGCAGCGTGCGCCACACCTTGCCATCGACGGGGAAATGCAGGCGGACACCGCCACCATGCCGGAGATTCTCTCTGAACTGTATCCCTTCAGTTCCATTCAAGGTGGTGCCAACGTGCTGATCTGTCCGGACCTCACCTCGGCGAACATTGCCTACAAGTTGTTGAAGTGCCTCGGTGGTGCCGTCGCCATCGGCCCGATCCTCATGGGCATCCGGAAGCCGGTGTATCTGCTGGTGCCGGGGAACGATGTGAACGACATCGTCAACATCACGGCAATGGCAGTGTTTGAGTCGCAGCGGCAGCGGGAGGAGCGGCTTGCCGAAAAAACATCATATGAGCTGCCCGTACAAGCTGAGTGAACGAAACTGATCAAACCATCAATAGCGGATACGAACATGAGCATCATTTTCAGTCGTCGATGTGAGTACGCCCTGCAGGCGGTTCTCTATCTTGCTCTCAAACCTGAATACGAAAGGACCTCCATCAAGGAGCTCACCAAACACATCAAGATGCCCTCCCCCTTCCTTGCAAAGATCCTCCAGGACCTGACGCACAAAGGACTGCTCGTTTCATTCAAAGGGCCGCGGGGAGGGTTCATGCTCGGGAAACCCGCGAGCGAGATCACGCTGTTCAACATCGTGGAAGCTATCGATGGCACGGCGTTCATGAACAGCTGCGTGCTCGGCTTTCACGAGTGTTCGAGCACGACTCCCTGCTCCATACATCCCGAATGGGATGGAATCCGGGACCGCATCTACGCAACACTCATCAGACAGGATGTTGCCCAGATGGCAAAGTTGATGCAGAAGCCCGAGTATATCCAGGAGTTGTTCTGATGAAGCCAACCGAAGAATTGATGAAGGAGCATACCGCCATTCTTCTGATGCTGGAGATCATCGAGAGTGCGTGCAAGCTGCTCGACGGAGGAAAGGTTGTCGATGTCCGCGAGCTTGCGCGTATGTTGGATTTCCTGAAGGGCTTTGCAGACGGCTGCCATCATGGAAAGGAGGAGAACATCCTCTTTCCCGCGATGGAGAAAGCCGGCATCCCGAGAGAGCATGGTCCCATCGGTGTCATGCTTGGCGAGCACGAGCTGGGACGGAAGTACATCAGAGGAATGGGCGAGGCGCTCGAGCGGGAGAAGGCTCACGATACATCATGGGCTTCGGCGTTTGCAAGTAGTGCACGGGCGTATCGCAATCTTCTCACACAGCACATTGAAAAGGAGAACAACATTCTCTTCCCGATGGCCGACATCCACATCGCTCATGACATACAGGTGCGGCTCAGCAAGGAGTTCGAGAAGCTTGAGCTCGAAAGGGTGGGAGTTGGCAAGCACGAGGAATATCATGAATTGCTGAAGAGTCTCAAAGCCGCCTATCTGTGAATCGGGACAAGCTTGTCGGAAATTGGCACCGCGGTTGACGCGTAAGTAGGAGGAAGCCATTGGAATCCTCCAATTCGGCCCGAAATGCGCAAAACCTAGCCACAATTTCAGACTTGATTGTCTCAGAAATGAGAACCGTAGACCGTTCAAGTGCTAAAGTTGAGAACGACTCGGACACCGTTCTTACCTCGTCTTCGGATGAGCTTTCGTCCAGAAGAGCCTCAGAGTTGTTCGGCGAAATGGTGGTATCGAACATCAGGGCTGCCCGCAGGCTCCGCATCAAGAAGATACCCCTTCACCTTCGTCGAAGAAGAGTCGATTTCACCTCTGAAGCAAGTTGGGCGAAGCGATTTGTCTGGAAGCTGAAAGAAGATTCGCAGTTCCTGCGTCAAGCTGTTCAGGTTGCATTTGTGGTCCTGTGTTTCTGGATCGGGATTGAGTTCTCCTTATTCGTGGACTGGGGATTCTCAGGAGGAGAACAATCGTTCTCACCACGGCCGCCAGGTGTTGAAGGTTTCCTTCCCATCAGCGCGCTCATCAGTCTGAAGTACTGGCTGTTTACTGGTGTTGTCAACGATGTTCATCCTTCCGGGCTGTTCATCCTCATTGCGATTGTTGCAGTGAGCTTCGTGCTGACGAAAGCGTTCTGCAGTTGGCTTTGTCCTGTCGGCACTCTCAGCGAAGCGCTGTGGATGCTTGACGCGAAGCTCTTCGGCAGGCACATTGACCTGCCGAAGTGGTTGGATTACCCACTCCGTTCCCTGAAGTATCTGCTCCTCTTGTTCTTTGTCTGGTCGATCTGGCAAATGGATGTCCCCCCCAACACCTGGCTCTCCCTCCCCGTCGGCGTCATCCGCAGCGGCGACCTGCTCGTCCATCACCCCTAAGAGAGCTTCACGGCAAGCGTCGAACGCTTCCTGTCGGCGGCTGCGGCCGACGACGCTTTTTCCCTTGCTCGCCAGCGCATGGTGAAAGAA